>CAZSLR010000153.1:0-5061 GCA_964607635.1 uncultured Oscillospiraceae bacterium | reverse complement strand
ATCAAAAATCGTGGATTAATATATCTTTAAGGACCATACTCTAAAGTCAAAAGTTGTTTATATAATAACTAGTGGCAATATTGTATGTTCGAAGCAGTTATATGTAATCGTTTAATTTGTATTTGTGTATAATTTGTAAAATGGGTGTAAAATGTGCATTAGTCGATAAATCCATGTTGCATTTGTTTTGCTTGTATGGTACAATATGCGTCAACAAACTGAATATTATTGGAAGACACGACGAAGGGTTTCAGACCAATTGAAGCGTAAGCCAATATTTGATGACTTAAACAGGTCATCAAATATTGGCTTTTTGTTGTCGGCTTAAGCCAGTTGAGCGCGACAAGCGCGAAACAAAAAACCACCCGCTATGCGGGTGGACGACAATAAGCTTTAGCTTCAAGAAACAAAACCCCCTTGCTAGAATAGAGTGGCTACCACGCACACTCAAGAAGCAAGGGAGGTTTTGACCCAAATGGATGAACAAAGCTTAGCACATACAAGATGGGAGTGTAAATATCACGTCGTATTTGCGCCGAAGTACAGACGACAAGCGATATACGGCAAGTTAAAAAGAGATATTAGTCAAATACTCATAGAACTATGCCGGCGTAAAGGAGTGGAAATACTAGAAGCAGAAGCATGCGCGGATCACATACATATGCTAATAACAGTACCACCCAAATACAGCATATCGCAGATTATGGGGTACATAAAAGGCAAGAGCAGCCTCATCATTTTTGATCGACATGCCAATCTCAAATACAAATATGGCAATAGACACTTTTGGTGCAGAGGCTATTTTGTAAGTACAGTAGGGAAAAATGAGAAGAAAATCAGACAATACATAAAGGAACAACTAAAGGAAGATTACCTACAAGACCAGATCAGTTTGAAAGAATACATAGATCCGTTTACGGGTGATCGGGAAACAGAACGCAAGAAATAAGCTGCTTTAGCAGTAGCGGTAACAATGGGTGCGCGTGGTAGTAAATTCAAACGGACGAAGGTCCAGCCGGTAATAGGCCCTTATAGGGCCTGAACAAACTGCCGGCTGAGCCGGCAGTTATGATTGAATAATGCTTGACATATACTGGCAAAAGTAATATTGTATGAGTGTATTAAGTGGTTAATACAGTAAAACAATAAGACGGCATGGGCTGCTTGTAGGCTTTTACCGGGATAGTAAAAATTAGAGAGGAGGAGACAGCTTGAGCTATGAATTCGATAGTCATAAGCCAATATATCTGCAGCTTGTCGAACTGTTCAGCCAGCTGATAGCTGGTGGGGCCTGGGCTGCGGGGATGCGAGTTGCCAGTGTTCGCGATCTGGCGATGACCTATGGCGTCAATCCGAATACATTGCAGAGAGCTCTCAGCGAGCTAGAGAGGGAGGGCCTCATGTATACAGAGAGGACTAACGGAAGATTTATTACTGAGGATCAACAGCGGATCGACAGTGTCAGACAGCAGCTGGCTCAGGATAGGGTCGAACAGTTCATTCAGCAGATGTCTGCGCTGGGCTGCAGCAAGGATGAATTGATCAGGCTTATTGATCAGAAATGGGGGGACGAAGATGTCACTGATCGAAATCAAGAATCTTAATAAAAATTATGGCAGGAATCAGGTCATTAATGATCTGTCAGCTGAAATGGGCTCCGGACGTATTGTTGGTCTGCTTGGTCCGAATGGCTGTGGCAAGAGTACCTTGCTCAAGATTTTGGCCGGACTGATCGCTGACTATAGCGGTGAGATCAGGCTTGACGGGCATCAGCCGGATATTCATACCAAGTCGCTGGTCTCATATCTGCCTGAACGCACATATCTCAGTGGCTGGATGCGCCCGGTCGACGCTTTTGATTACTTCGCTGATTTTTACGGTGATTTTGACCGCAGCAAGGCCGATGAGATGCTTCGCTTCTTCAGTCTCGATCCTAAGCAGCGGATCAAAACTATGTCCAAGGGCATGCAGGAGAAGCTTCAGCTTACATTGGTGATGTCGCGACGCGCCAGGATATATCTCCTAGATGAGCCGATGGGCGGAGTCGATCCGGCTGCCAGAAGCGCGATACTTGATGTTGTCCTGCGCAATTATCAGGATGATTCACTGATGGTCCTTGCCACGCATCTTATCTACGATGTCGAGAGAATCTTCGATGAGGTTCTGATGATGGGCTACGGACAGATCATCATGCAGGGTGAGACGGATCAGCTCAGGGCGCAGCATGGCAAGAGCATAGATGATATTTTCCGGGAGGTGTTCAGATGTTCGGTAAACTTGTAAAGCATGAATTTCGCGCGACCAGGAGGCTGGTGCCTTTTGTCTGGCTGGCCACTCTGGTTATGGCGGTTCTCAATCTGATCTCGAGTCAGATCGGTGTACAATGGCTCTCAGTCACCTCTATGATATTTCTGCTGCTGCTGGCCGTGGGACAGGTTCTTGTCACCTACGTTGTCATCATTACCCGCTACTACCGCAGTCTCTACACCGACGAAGGCTATCTAACACATACCGTACCGGTTCGTGCCGGTAGTTTGCTCGGCAGCAAGGTTTTGACGTCTTTTGTCTGGATTATCATAAGTATATTTATCAGCATTGTGGTTTTTGTCGTGATGCTGATCTATTTCTCAAAGGCTAATGGGTCCAGCATCGGTGAGCTATACAATGAAATTCAGGCACTAATAGGTTTTGAAACAATGGACATTGTTATAGCAGCCTTGATTGGTTTTGTCTTCGTCAGCTTCTCGATATTGATGCAGCTGGCTCAGATGTTTTTCGCAATGAGCTTCGGCAGTCTGGCCAGATTCCAGAAGCTAAGCATTGCCGGTCCAATAATCTGTTACCTGATCCTCAATTTCGTTTTGGAGATGCTTATCATGGTTGCTATGGTCTTCATACCGTTAGGCATTGAAGTACAGATGGGTGCTGATCAGTTGCCGGTACAAGGAGGCACCAGATTTGTTGCCCGAGGGATGCTGCACATGATCAGAAATCCAGAGACACAAAATATTGTGTTTGGTATTGGCGGTCTTGTTTTCGCCCTGATCGCTATGGTGGCTCTCTATTGGGAAACTAACAGCATAATCAAAAAAAGGACCAGCCTGCGCTGATCCTCAATCCTTCTCTTCATAAACTGAAATAATGTCCGGCAGTCGGCCCAGAGATGAGATCATATTGGCCTTCTGTCGGGCATCTACACCTCTAAGCTTAAGATTTAGCCTGAAACCATTATCATCGTCAGGCACGATTTGGAAATTATCCACTGCCGCGCTGGATTGAAGTAAATTGTCAATAATTATTGAAACGTCACTACTGAAGCTGGCAAGCTGTACAACGATTTTTGTCTGACCATGCTTACTGTCATGCCAGCGCTCCAACGGGTGGGTAAGTAATAAGGTTACAACGGTAAAAGCCGTCGCAATCAGCGCTCCGGCATAGAATCCGCTTCCCACTGCCAGCCCGATGCAGGCAACTGCCCAGACCCCGGCTGCTGTCGTCAGACCACGAATACTGTCACCTGTGCGCAAAATAGTACCTGCACCAAGAAAACCTATGCCACTTATGACCTGGGCACCCATTCTTGTAGGATCTATCGCGATCTGCCCGCTATACTTATTGAAGATAAACTCAGCTGTAACCATAACAAGAGCCGAACCAAGACAGACAACTATATGAGTTCTCAGTCCAGCCGGACGATTCGAGTATTCACGCTCGAAACCTACAAGGCCGCCCAATACTCCGGCAATTAGCAGTCTTAGAGCTAATTCACCAAGCTGAGGCCAGTTTATTGAAGCAAGCATCACTTACACCTCAAATCCTAGAAGTAATTGCTGACAGTGTCGTTGAACTATCTGCCAGCTACTTATGTCGTAATAGTAACTTGATAATAACACAAATGAGAAATGAAAAAGCACTGCTTGAGGCTAGTCAGCCCGGCTGGCAGTGCTATTATTTTAGCATTTGTATGTTATTTTACTAAATTAATTATTCGAAGGGAATAATTATTTCTCTTCAGGAGCACGATATCTCATCATAAAATCGAGAACACGTACACGATCCTCAGGGAAGTCACACTCAAACTCAATTTCCTTCATGGTAGCAACCTTCAAAATGGTTGAGAAACCAACCAGAGCTGAGAGTAGACTATTGGTAACCAAACGATCGCCATCTTCTGTTATGATCGTAACCTTACCCTTACATTCCTGGATAAGCTTGGCAAAAGACTCAACATCAACATTAAATACTTTCATGAAAACACCTTCCTTTTCATTGGTTTTCTTATTTCTCAAATTCTTACTTTTTTGTTCTGACTTTAGTCAACAGTATTTACAGATTTTTGTCAATCGGATTAGTGACAAAAAACAAGGAAATCGAAGCAAAAACGTGCCTCTTTCTCCGTTTTTTGATTGTAGGTAACACTAGTTACTAAATTTTTGAAGATGATTACTGTTCAGTTATGCATTGTGCAAAAACAAAAAGCCATTCTATTGTGATATTCACAACGGAAACTTCTAAGGATCATCGCTGTACTCTAGCCCCTGTTCCGCGCATTAGTGCTTCGACCTCACTTAGTCTTGCCATGCTGGTATCGCCAGGAGTTGTCATCGCAAGTGCACCATGCGCCGCGCCATATTCGACCGCTCTTTTGGCATCGCCATAGGTCATAAGACCATAGATCAAACCAGATGCGAAGCTATCACCACCGCCAACTCTATCGAAGATCTCAAGCTGTGGATATTCTCTGGACTGGTAGATCTCACCGTCAGCCCAGGCTAATGCAGACCAGTCATTTGAGCTTGCAGAATGAACTGTACGCAGCGTGTTGGCAATAACCTTGAAATTATCATATTCCCTGGAGACACGATCGATCATGCGACGATATCCGTCGATCGGCAGCTGGCTAAGCTGCTCATCACCACCCTCGACCTCGAAGCCCAAACAAGCGGTGAAATCCTCTTCATTGCCGATCATTACATCTATATAACGTGCGATCTCGCGATTGATCTGTTGCGCCTTAGCCTTACCGCCTATATCACGCCAGAGTGATGGTCTGTAATTAAG
>CAZSLR010000152.1:0-5062 GCA_964607635.1 uncultured Oscillospiraceae bacterium | reverse complement strand
AATTACATGCCCTGAATCATATCATCAAACACTATAATTTATTATGCTTTTCGTATAATCTCAGAGATTATGACAACCATCAACTTGTGCTATGTGTATATGCTAACGTGATATGGACTGATAAACAATGAAGTATCAATCACAAAACATGACAAAATAGAATCAGAAACTGATCTATCTTCATGTAGACATCATAAACAAAGGCATTCAATAAAACTTGAATACCTTTATAACAATTGCACATTTATAAATTTTTACGGAAGATATGCGTTATTTTCCTATCATGTTATTCCATGTTATTTTTACATCTAATCAATTTCGTCAAAGTTGATGCTGCGTAATTATCAAATAGTCATTTTATTCAAAAATTTACTCTATATCTTCATAGGTTTTACTTGTCATTTTTGACTTGCTGACTCTGTAATTTCTAGGTGTCATACCCGTCATTTTCTTAAACTGACGGAAGAAATGCTCTGGACTTCGATAACCACAACGTGTTGCAATCTCGGTAATGCTTAAGCTGCTGGTTGTTAGATGTTTCTTCGCCATATCAACACGACTTCTGATAACGTCCTCCATACAGCTTATACCAAAAGCAGCTTTGTACGATGATTCAAGATAGCCTGTGCTGATGTTAAGCTTCTCTGCCATCATGGCAAGATTCCAGTTGATTTCTGGTTTCGCGAAAATTTCTCTTCGCAAGTCGTTTACATCTCTGAACATCAGTGATTTGTTACCTGGCTCATTACTCTCGATCAATTTATAAAACATTACCTGTATGAGCTTTCTGATTATCGGGTCCTTATAGTCGCCTGCTCTCTCATGCTCGATCGCGACAAGCTGAAACAGTCTATGCATATAAGCAGGATCATTCATTTTCATTGGAACGCCTGTTGGCAAGACAGTCTCAGTGACAAACAACTCATCTGAAATAAACATTGCCCAATCATTGGCGAACCTATTATCATTTGCTCTGTAATATATTCTCTGATGAGGCTTATACAGAAAAATCGTGTTGGGTGGACACTCTTCATATTTATCACCGACAAGAAAGATAGCAGGAGTTTGCGTCATAAGTATGAGCCAGGAATCTAGACCTTCTGGTATATCAAACTTAAAATCGGCTCTATGTGATGCATCATATTCAGAATATAGAACTTCAACCATTTCATCCCTCCGAATACTAAGAGTCTTATGCCATTTCTTGTCACTATTATATGTCAAATTACACAGTTTAACAAACTAAAACTCAGAACATCTTAATGCTGTTCCACGAAAAACTTAAACCTCCCTGCTGGCCAACCACTTGATCGACCTTATATCCTGCTCCTTGAAATCGATGTTCTTATATGGCTTCACAAGCTTCGTTAATTGATCAAGCTCGTCGAATCCAATCAGACACGAATGCTTAAGAGCCATAACGTTCTTGTGGTTATTGATCGACTTCAAATACCGTTCAGCCTCTTGAAGGTCAGCACAGATATAACCTACCGAGCGCATATAAGCATTCCAGCGTTCATGTTCCGCTCTTGCCTGTCTGTCCAGATTTGCCGGGTTTTCGATATAGCGAGCATAGTCCTGACTTGAAGCAACACCTGCACTTCTTAGCTTGTATTGCATATGTACAACGGCCGCTATCGAAGCCTTACGATTATACTCCATCGCGTCAAAATCAGCAGCATCATAGCCAAGCCATTGATGCATTTCCAGAGCAAGCTGCTCCCATTTGCTGTGAAATACAATTTCTGTTTTGTAGATCGATAGGTTACTGCCAAAAGGCTGCAGGTTATAGCTCTGCCCCTGTCCATTTGTAAGATCAGAGATCAGACCAGCTTGTTCCGGACTGTTGATATAGACATTGATCATTGGCATATGACCGCCGAAGTTGAATCGTTCGTAAGCAGAACGGATGTTAATAGCTGTCTGCGAGCTACTGTCATCACTATTTCTTGCGACTATAACGTAGGTCACGTTCAAGTAATCACGGATCAGATCACAGAGCTGAGGGCTGTCAAGGTTGGTATGTCGCAGCACTATATCGCAGGATTCAAGCAGCTCCGGACAGTTAAGTCGAAGCTTATCAAACGCAGCCGAATCGTTATCAGCGCAAGTGATTTTTAAGCTGAACCCGTCCATTTGACCACACCAGGCGGCTGTACGCAAACATTCCAGACCAATCTCACTGGCTCCGGCTATCAGTATATGTATTTTCTTGTTTTCACAATTCTGATATAGCGGTTGTTCACTGAACAGATTGAAAACCGCTGATTGACGATCATTAACACGCCTGATCTTGAGCTTGTCTTTTGCCATTGTGTCGAGAAGCATTTCTGCCTCCGGCTGCTCAGAGAATACATACACAGTCCCATTATGTGTGGATTTATACTGTTCGTTGATCGCGATCGCCTGCTGCAGATTGAGTAACTGATCGTCGGATATAAGCACCCAGCTTACCTGCTTACTGCTCATTCGCTTCAGCCAGCGAAGCTCAGTAATGCTGCTTTTTTGCAGAATCGCTCTACAGCGCTTAGATCGCTCAACGAGATCAAACAATTCGCCTTGAATTATTTCCGGCTTACCTGCGAAAACACTGCATACACGCTCTTGCTTGTGTGCAAGATCCTCAGCAAGCAGCAAGCTCTTCTCATTCAACTCAGAAAAAATAAAAATTTCTTTTGCTCGCAGCCGCATTATAAGAAGCTTAGCCCGGGTAGACATTTCAAGGATATAGGTAATAATTGAGCCTATCAGCAAAACAGGTGCGACAACGTACATACTCGAAATGTACAAGTGCAGCCGGTATTCCGACGTTCCCTCGAGCACAAAAGATAGATCTTCATTGAAGAGAAATACTCTGAAGGTATTAAACAGAGAGGCAGGTATCATCGCAGAATCCACCAGATCATTGCTCAACCTATAAGAAATAAAAATCAGGAATACTGCAACAGCAGTACCGAAGAGCAGTGGATTAAGCGATTTGCGTCTATATATGGCATAGGCAGCACCTGAAGCGAAACAGATAATAGACAAAAGCATCATAGTATTGGCAAGATATTGATACATTTTAGCGCCTCCAATCAGAGCAGCCCGGCAAAAGGCACCGGCCGTCTGCCGCATTCAATTTCTTCGAACAGCTCGCGCGGTCCAATGCTGTTTACATCATCTTGACGAATGTTGTTGCTGACTGCCGGTGGCATCTGAGTAAAACCATATTCCGAAATATCGGGCAGATGCGTAACAAATGGATAATGCCTGGCGTAGAACAAGAGAGCTTCTCCTTTGTCCTTTTTCAACTTCTGCAATTCAGACACTGTAATCAGCGGACGCTGGATTTCGTGCGGTTCATAAGTACGTGTATTACCGCACATCTTGCTAAGCTCTTCAAGCAGATTAAGCTCCTTGCTTGCAAGAAAAACCCAGTTCTCACAATTGCCTTTTATCGTTTCGGCATCCTGTTCGTAGCGTTTGAAGAGCTGGTGCATGCTTTGGACAACCAGATAGAAGCGAATATTTCTGCTGCGGGCAGCTGTTATCATGGCGGGCATATCTGAAATGGCCGGTGTATTGGAAAACTCGTCAAGCACGAAGTTTACGCGAACAGGAAGTGATTTCGTTGTTTCTTTTTGAGCTTCAGTTATGAGCAGCTCATAGCATTGCTTAACAAAGGATGTAACTATGAAATGATAAGTACTGCGCTCATCAGGCACGACAATATAGATCGCGGTCTTCTTACGGCCTATGTTTCTAATATCAAAGGTTGTTTCTGATAAGTTCCTGATTAGTCTTCGCTGCAGCAGAAATGGCTTGACAAAGGCAAATAATGAAGACTGCATATCGGCTCTGGTTTTCTCATGTGAGCGGCCGACAGCGAAATAATTCAGCGCTGCTATACTCTCCTGAGGAATTATCTTCATAATCTCATCAAGATAATTCTTCTCCCATTCCGATTCCGGAATTTCCAGCATCTTATTGGTAACAGGATCTTCAACCTTACCAAATTCCACGCACATTCGGGAGAATGTTTTCACATTGATCTCGTCAAAACTACATACGTCCATCATTATGAGCAAAACCGCGACTGATATCATTCGCGCTGAGTTAACCCAGAAAACATCATTTGTCCTCATAGATGCTTCCATTGATATCGCTTCAACAAAATCGTTAAGCATAGAGGTCGCTTCATCGATATGTCCCTGCTTATAAAGAAGCGCCGGTTCTTTTAGCGGATTCCACATATCCCCCTGCTCGAGATCTCTGTAATTTAGCAGCACAACATCATATCCGTTCTCCTGTGCCAACCCTGAAGTAGCATCATATATCTCGCCTTTTGGATCAGTTACTACGAAGGACTCACCGGCGTTTATCATCGTATGGACCATAGGCATACAGAATAATCTGGTTTTCTTAGAGCCAGTTGAACCAATGATAAGACTGTGAGTATCCGAATCGTCCAGATAGATTCTCTTGGTATTCGCGATCAGAGGCAAACCGCAGCCGGTAAATTTATCATCAGATAGATCTACTCTGGTCGCACTGCTCTTGATCTCATCTTGAGTGGCCCAGCGTGTCTCTTGAAAGCCGCTGCTATACTGAGAAATTTTATGAAGATCACGATTCACCTGGCACCTCCGGGCTCCATCTCGAAGCCAATTCTTCTCTTATGCATCATTTCCTTCAGTCTGTTTACGAAGACACCACTGCTGCTATATGCCTGCAGCTCACGTGCACTAAGTACTCTATCATGGTCAAAATCATCTGCCGCACAAATCTCAAAAACAATATCCTCACACATCAAATTAAGTGTTTTAAAACCATCGAAGCATTCATTTGACCTCAGAAATTCGATCGATGAACGTAGTAAAATGACTGCATCATCTTCGAGTTTGAACTCATATGATGCCAGCCAGCCAATTACATAAGCCAGAAAATCATCCACTGACGGGTAATCAGACTCAACCTTATCGATTCTGACGTACTGTGCCAATACGCGTTCAAGCTCAGCACAAGTCTTGGTGTCGGCATTTTCTAACACAAAGATGATACAAATTGTATTGTCCATACC
>CAZSLR010000151.1:0-5122 GCA_964607635.1 uncultured Oscillospiraceae bacterium | reverse complement strand
TAAGTAAGTATGATGACCTCATTGAACAGGGAGTTCAGCCAGAGGAAGCATACAAAAGTGTTATTTCTGGAATTGGCGATGTGAGCGGACTTCTAAGTCAGCTCAGGGCGCAGAAAATGATGGATCCAATACTGATAGAGAAAAGCAGGATCAGAAGCGCTATACTTGTTTCCGTTGCGGTTCTATTGTTCATAACTTCACCAATAGCCGTAATTCTTTTTGATGAGAGCAAGCTGGGGATTACACTATTCTTTTTTATGATTGCTGCTGGAGTGGCACTGCTTATATTTAATAGCATGACCAAACCAAGGTACGTCAAGGAAGAGGATAGCTTCGTGGAAGAGTTTCGTGAATGGCAGGTCGAGAATAGACATAATAAGACAATGCGCTCTGCGATCTCAGCGATACTCTGGCCACTTATTGTAGTAATCTATTTCATCATTAGCTTCTTCTTCGGACAATGGCATATAAGCTGGTTGATCTTCATAATCGGTGTATGTCTGGAAGGCGTAATAAGCTTGATATTCCAGATTAAAATGGGGGATAAGAAATGAAAACCATCAGAGTTATCCAGTTAGTAATTCTATTAGTTGTCGTAGCGGTTCTGATTGTAGTTTTAGTACTTGGAATAACTGGCAATTTCTCGATGCCTTTCAACAAGATTTTCAGAAACGCCACGATCAGCAATTCTGTGCTGATATATGATCAGGTATATGGAGGCGATGAACTCAAGCTGGTAGATACAGATTTAAGCAGTGCTGATCTTGAGTATCATTTTTCTCAGAGCAGCGAGATCAGAGTTGTCTATTATGGCCCTGAAAGCGAGAAGGAAGCTCCGCTCGTAAAAACCATGTATGAAAATGATACACTCAAGATTACACAGCAAAACAGAATTAATGTATTTAATATGATTTCCGGAGAAAAGGTAGTTGTATATTTGCCAGCTGGCTTCGACAAGGAAATAGTCGGTGTAACTGCTTCGGGTAATATTGAATTTTATGATGATATCAAATTGAATAGATTAAGCCTTGGGCTAAGCTCAGGTAATATTAGGTTGAATGATCTAGTTGTTGAAACAGTTGATATTTCAGTTTCATCAGGTAAGATCACGGCAGATCTGGTTAATGCAGCAAATTATAGCTTCAAAATGTCATCTGGTAATTTCAAAGCTACTGAGCTTGTTGGCACAGGTGACATAATATCTACTTCTGGTAATACCGATATAGACGCGTACAACGGAAGTGGAATTATCAAATCCACCTCGGGAAATGTTGATATCGGCATCACTAAACTTGAATCCAGTCTGGATATAGACCTGACTTCAGGAAATGTTTCAGTAGATATTCCATCTGAGCAAGCAAATATCGGCTGTCATTTCGATGTTCTAAGCGGAAGCATCAGAACAAACTTCGGTGATGTAGATAAAAATTTGACCGGCGCGTCCTTCAGTCATAATCTGTCCAATGATCAAGTAAACAAATTAAGCATCAAGACTACTTCTGGCAACATCAGGGCGAACCTACAATAAATAAATGGCATGAGTTAGGAAAAGCGAGGCTAGTCCTCGCTTTTTTTATCGTCATCTGATTGAACTTTTATGCCATTTTTATCTTTTAGTTTTCTACCTCGTCTTAATGTATCAGTTATCATACTGAAAACAATGACCGCCATCAGTGAGGTCGCGATGACGATCTCGGTAGAGCTAAGATAAACATAACCATCAGGCAGCAGAAAACTTAGTTTTTCGGCGCGGATCGTTTGGCCGAGATGAGACAGCTTAGTTTCACTATCAATGATGCGCTTGAAGTAAAGAGCATCATTTTTAATGCCTTCAGCGACTACAGGATCGTCAATATCTTGTAGGTAATCAGCTGAAATTGGCATCATACCGTTATTCTCCAGAAGAACAGCCATGTGACCAATAAGTCCGGAAGTCAGAAAGAACAATGAGAGGATCAGCATAACATATGCCAGAGACTGAAGCAGCTGCCTTCTCAGATCAGCTTCTTTAAAAACAGATGGTCTTCTGCCATCTATCTTGTGATGAGCGATATAATTTTTTATCATACCTTGCCAGCTGTTAACTGCTAAAAATGAAGCAGATAGTATATTAACAAAGACAATTAGAAGCAAAGCCGCATGTGCTGATCCGATGAGCGTTATCAACAGTTTATTGTTATCAGCCCAGAGAATATCCGGGTCTGTGTAAGCTAGGAACGACGGTGCTGCCGCCAGAAAAATAGAAGGAATGATCAGCCACAATAATCTGATTCCTTCAAGCAAAACAGCCTTGGGTCTTCTGGTTATCAGAAGACCCAGGACCAAGCCTGCGATTGAGAAAAATAGATAAAGCATTTTGAATGTTTATGCCTGTCTGACAACCAGATTTGCCAGTCTTCCCTTAACGTATATAAACTTCACCAGTTGACGTCCTTCCATGTAGACACCAAAGCTCTCATGCTGTTCCACAAGCTGCTGCACCTGATTTTGATCAGCATCATTAGGGATATCGAGACGGAACTTAACTTGCCCATTGATCTGAACTGCTATTTCAATGGTATCACGAATCAGAGCCTGTTCATCGAAAACTGGCCAGCTCTGTTTAAATATTGATTCCGTGTTACCTAGCTTCTCCCACATTTCTTCAGCGAAATGTGGCGCGAAAGGAGCTGCGAGCTTAATTAGATCAACCACAGCCGCTCTTACCAGACCGGCTTGTACACTACCATCTGCCATATATTTGTTGAGCGCGTTCAGAAGCTCCATCATGCGGGAAATAGAGGTGTTAAACTGGAATTTTTCCGCGTCAGCAGTAACCCCGCGAATGGCGAAATGCCTTGCGTACTGCAAATCTTTCTCTCTTTGACCAAAAGATGATGGATCTATTGAGTTGTTTTCAGCATTGGCGGTGTCCTCGACAATACGTTCTATACGTGAGACAAATTTAACTATAGCCTTAACACCATCATCGCTCCAAGGACCACCTTCAGTGTAAGCAAAACCAAAGCCTAAATATAAACGAAAAACATCAGATCCGTTCAAACTGATATATTCATCTGGAGATATTGTATTGCCTCTCGATTTGGACATCTTCTGTCCGTCTGAGCCAAGAATGGTTCCCTGATGAACCAATGAGGAAAATGGTTCATCAAAATTGAGATAACCCATATCACGAAGAGCTTTTGTTATAAAACGTGAGTAGAGCAAATGCATTGCCGCATGTTCAGCTCCGCCGATATATTTATCAACAGGACATAGCGCGTTGACCTTGTCCCTGCTGAAGGCCTCCTTATCATTTTTGTTATCTACATATCTGAACTGATACCATGATGAGCAAACGAATGTATCAAGCGTATCAGGATCACGCTTGGCATGACCTCCGCACTTGGGACATGTTGTGTTAATGAAGGAGCTGCATTTTTTCAGTGGTGATTCGCCATCTGGAGCGAATTCAACATCATAAGGCAGCTCAACTGGCAATTGATCCTCCGGTACGGGAACAACGCCGCAGTCATCACAATAGACGATTGGAATCGGCGTTCCCCAGTAACGTTGGCGTGATACCAGCCAGTCACGCAGGCGATAATTGATTTTCAATGCACCTTTGTCTGATTTCTCAAGCTCAGCTACAATTGCATGAACCGCGTCGATAGATGACAGGTCATCGAAGCGGCCACTGTCAGTGAGCACGCCTTTTGCCGTGAATGGAAGAGAATCATCGCTGCCGTCAGCGGACTTAATTACTCGTTTGATCGGCAAACCAAATTTCTGTGCGAATTCATAGTCACGTTCATCATGAGCTGGAACTGCCATGACTATGCCGGTTCCGTAGCCGGCGATAACGTAGTCGGATGCCCATATTGGAACTTGTTCACCGGTAATGGGGTGGATCGCAAATGAACCTGTAAAAACACCAGTTTTCTCGCGAACTGTTGACATACGTTCAATATCGCTGATTTTTCTGGTTTGATCCTGATAGGCTCTGACCTGATTACGATATTCATCTGTTGTCAAAGTCTCACAAAGCTCACTCTCAGGAGCGACTACAACGTAGGTGACACCCATGAGAGTGTCGGCACGAGTAGTGAAGACAGGCAGATCCAAATTATTCCCATTTTCATCTCTTAGTGTTTCGCCATTTTTGATCGCACCGAAAACGATCTCAGCGCCTTCTGAACGGCCGATCCAATTTGTCTGAATTTTTTTAGTTTTCTCCGGCCAATCCAAGTCAGGCAGACAGTCCAGCAGCTCCTGAGCATAGTCGGTAATTTTGAAAAACCATTGTGTCAGGTTCTTCCTAGTGACATCGGCATGACAGCGTTCACAGCTGCCCTCTACGACCTGCTCATTTGCTAGTACGGTCTGGCAGTCGGGACACCAGTTAACAGGTGCGTTCTTCCTGTAAGCAAGACCATTCTTATAGAGCTGCAGGAAGAGCCACTGATTCCAGCGGTAATAATCAGGCATGCAGGTAGCCAGCTCATGATCCCAATTAAACATGCCGCCCATCTCGCGCAGCTGCTTCTCCATGGTTTTGATATTATTGATGGTACTATCCTGAGGATGTATACCGGTTTTTATCGCGTAGTTTTCTGCGGGTAAGCCAAAAGCATCGAAGCCCATTGGCTGAAATACCTCGTACCCTTGCATCTTTTTCATTCTGGCCCAGGAATCAGATAGAGAATAGTTATACCAATGACCAACATGAAGATTGGCTCCGGAGGGATAGGAGAACATCTCCAATACATAGAGCTTTTTATCTTTTCTGCTCTCATCAAAATGATGCAGCTTCATTTCTTCCCATTTTTTCTGCCATTTACGGTCAATATCTACTGAATAAGCCATAGTTAAACACCCTTCCTGCTAATTGATAAACAGAGTTATTTTATCACAAATCATTGCGCTTGACATTGAAATCAGGATATAAGTAGCTTAATTCCAGCCAGTGCCAGAATATGAAGAGGATAAAAAAGATAGAAGGCGTACTTTGCCCATACTGGCGGCTTCTTCTCTTTTATATGAAGCAGGCAAATAGGTATCGCCAATAATGAAAACAGTTGAATAACTGCCCAGGCCGCGATACCTGGCTGAGAAATCATCCGGTATACCATATATATAACAT
>CAZSLR010000150.1:0-5200 GCA_964607635.1 uncultured Oscillospiraceae bacterium | reverse complement strand
TGCAGAGGTCATCATCAAAAGTTGTCATGGTAATCTGTACAACACATTTTGCCTTCTTGTTTATACTGACGAGCAGATCAAGATCACGTAGAATGCGAGCAGATTTCGTTTGTATCGCCAACCCGAAACCGTATTTATCGATCAATTCAAGACAACTTCTTGTATATCTCAGTTCTTCCTCTAGCGGTATATAAGGATCTGTCATAGCACCTGTGCCGATCATACAAGGCTTGCGCTTACGCTTAAGCTCTTCTTCAAATATCAACGGCGCATTTCTCTTAACTTCGATATCCTCGAAATCATGATTCATCTGGTAGCAGCTGCTGCGGCTGTCGCAATAAATACAACCATGTGTACAGCCACGGTATAGATTCATGCCGTTCTTGGCAGATAATATTGTTTTATAGTCAGCAAAATGCATTATTGCTACCTCTGTCAAATATAGAGCCCTTGTTCATACAAAATAAAGTGATTCTGTAGATATTTTAGCAGAATTGTGGTTATTTATCGTAAGCTATAAGGCTTTATTCAACTGGTTTGTATAGACTGACTAAATCAATATGAGCAACTAGTAAACAGGCAATCAGCTCAATCGAAAAATTGCACAAATACATGCCGTCCTTATTGTCTATTCAGAGAAAATGCGCGTAGTATATTTATATTTAGATCACATGGTGTTATTATCCTTCTGATTGGCCAATCAGCCTTAGGCTCTGATACAGCAGTGTATATAGAGTTCTGAGTAGTTTCCCCTTCTTCAAGCTTCAACTGTCTACATATTGAATATTTCTAAATTAATGTGACTAAGAAAGAAGGATTAATTATGCTGTGGCCAATTTTTTCAATTGTTGTATCTTTAATGGCTTTCTGCCTGGCTGCATATTTCTATAGTTGGGTCAAGAAGCTGCCTGTTGCGGATGGCTCTATGCCACAAATTGGTTTGCTTGTCCGCAATGGAGCTTTCACATTTATTCGTCGTGAATATAAGGTTCTGCTGAGATTCGTCGGTGTTGTATCCGTTCTGATTCTGTTGTTCTTCCCCAAACCGATCTGGTCAGGCGAAGTTAAACTTAATATCTTGATGTCTGTTGCGTTTATTTTAGGTTCAGTTCTTTCAGGTTTAGCCGGATGGATCGGAATCAGTATTGCGACTATCGCTAATACTCGTTCCGCTACAGCAGCTCAAAAAGGTCTTGCTCCATCATTTATGGCAGGCTTCCGTGGCGGCGCTGTCATGGGACTGGCAGTTGTCGGCACTAGTCTTATGGGTGCAGCCTTGTTGTTCATTGTAACAGAAAATCCAGAAATCGTTCTTGCATTCAGCTTCGGTGCCAGCTCTCTTGCGCTATTTGCCAAGGCAGGTGGTGGTATATTCACCAAAACAGCCGATATAGCAGCAGATCTTACGGGCAAGGTTGAATTAGGCATTCCAGAGGATGACCCGCGCAATCCGGCTGTTATCGCTGATAATGTTGGTGATAATGTCGGTGATGTCGCAGGCATGGGTGCCGACTTGTTTGATTCTAATATTGCTTCGATCGCGGCAGCTATGGTTCTGGCACTCCCTTTAGGTCAGACTGATCTGATTTTCTGCTTCGGAGGAATTGGACTTCTAGCTTCGATGCTAGGTATTATTATCACTAAGGTTGGAGCGAACGGAAATCCAGGAAAAGCACTCAATAGAGGAACATACCTTACAAACTTTATTTTCTTCGTGCTATCTCTTGCAGCAGTATTAATCTTCAAGTTTGAATTCCGTCTCTGGCTTGCGACATCTATTGGCATGTTGGCCGGTGTAATTATTGGATTTACCTCTGAGCTTTTTACTTCTGACGAAGGCAAACCCGTTATGCATGTAGCAAAAGCCTGTCAAAGCGGCCCTGCTTTTACCATTATCAGCGGTTTTGCTTATGGTCTGCTTAGCACATTTCCACCTATTATTGGTATAGGAGGAGCTGCGCTGGCCGCATATAAGGTTTGCGAGCCTTTGGGCGCTGGATACCCACTCCTGGGTATTGCGATGTCTGCAATAGGAATGCTATCAGTCGTTGGTATGATTATATCGAACGACGCTTATGGTCCTATTGTTGATAATGCCAGAGGCATGGCAGAAATGGGCGGTCTGGGTGACGAAGTACTGAGAATTACTGACGAGCTGGATGCAGCCGGTAATACCGCAAAAGCCATCACTAAGGGCTTCTCCATCGGTGCCGCCGGACTGACTGTTATTGCTCTGCTCGCCGCTTATCAGGAAATAGTTCAGAAAGCAATCGGTCAGATTCAGCTGTTCAGCATCCTTGATCCACTCGTTTTTTTCGGAATGATGACGGGGATAGCGGTCCCGGCAGTTTTCTCGGCAATGCTGATGATGGGCGTCGATCGCAACGCACAGCGAATGGTAAAAGAAATACATCGCCAATTCGACGAAATACCTGGACTCAGAGCCGGCGAAAAGGATGCGGTTCCTGATTATAATCGCTGCATAGATATTGCTACGATCGGAGCGATCCGTGAGCTCATACCTGCCGGACTTATGACTATTATTGTCACTATGGTGGTAGGCTTCATCGGCGGCGTAACAGCCATCGGCGGTTTCCTCGCCGGCAACATCACGTCTGGATTACTGCTTGCTCTGCTGATGTCAAACGCTGGTGGCATGTGGGATAATGCCAAGAAATATATAGAGGCTGGAAACTTCGGCGGCAAGGGCTCTGATGCTCACAAAGCCGCTGTTATAGGCGACACTGTTGGTGATCCTTTCAAGGATACAGCAGGGCCATCGATAAATACGCAAATCACTGTGGTTTCGCTAGTTTCATCTTTGTCAGCAGTAATTTTTCTGACTGTACATCTGTTTTGAAACAATTGTGTAAGCTCATTTAAGACAAGCAAAACAGCTGCAAGAGCAGTATCAAGGTGTTTTGACCTCGATACTGCTCTTTTCAGCCAAACATCATAACGCAATCTGATATTTATAGGCACCTGGGCCTACTTCATGCATGCTCTCATCCGGCAAATAAATGATCGCATCAACAGGTGTCTCAAACTCAAAGCGAACATGGTCTTCAGCGTAATGCCACGAGGACTTGATCAAGCCAGCAGCTGAATCATAAGAACCGGCTGCGTAGCCTAAGCGCTGGTCTGGACAAGGCTTGAGCTGAACTTTTTTATAACCATGCTCGAGCGGTTTGATCCCCAAAATATTCTGGTAAAAGAAACGCCCTACGCTGCCGAAGGCGTAGTGATTGAAGGAAACCATGTTGTCGTTCGACATTTTACTCTCATTAACACTGCCATCTGGAAGAATCGAATCCCAACGCTCCCACATAGTCGTCGCCCCACGCTCTATCTGGTAAATCCAGCCAGGACAATCTTTTGAAAGCAGCAGGTCATAGGCCAATCTACTATCGCCATTTTCTGCGAGCAGAGGCAGCAGAAATTCCGTGGAGAAGAAGCCGGTCTGTATTCCTTCTTCCTTGAGGTGGGTGATCAATTTATCGTAAACATGCTTTTTCAAGTCGCCATCTGGCAGTACATAGCGCAGCGCCATTATATAAGCTCCTTGATAATCATCACGCATGCTGCCATCGTTTTCTACAAAGGCTGAAATATAGGCATTCCGAGTTGCCTCCAGCTGCTTCTCATACTTATGCGCATCTTCGACGCGGCCGGTTCTTCTGGCATATTCACTGATGATACGCAAATCGTTAACAATGAACGAGTTTGAAACCGGTCCATTTGAGCGCGCCATATAAGCGATATCTTTTCCCATCATCAGCCAGTCGCCAAGATTAGCTCCAAGCCAGAGGTTTTTACCCTCCATATGGTTAATCTCACACTCCACAAATTGTCTCATACTCTCGTATTGTGCTTCGAGGTGTTTTGAAGTCCCATACTGCCATTCCAGCATTTCTGGAATAATTGTAACTGCGTTGCCCCAGCCAAGCATATTCAAAAATCCGATACCTCCAGGCCCCTCAGCTGGAATAGTTGGTGCTACATAGCCTTCGGAATTGTCCATCTGGCTATAACGAATATCCTTCAAGAACTTACTCCAGAAATTCTCAGTATCGAAATTGTAACTGCCAGTCCAGGCGAATACCTGTCCATCACCGGTGTAACCCATGCGCTCATCACGCTGCGGACAATCTGTAGGCACCTCAATGTAATTCGATTTTTGTCCCCAGATCTGATTCTGAAACAGTCTGTTAACCTGATCATGACCACAGTCGAAGTCGCCTGTCCGAGCCATCGAATCATATATCGCATGAGCTGTTATGAGACCATCCTGATAATCTGCGCCAGTTATTTCGATGTATCGGAAGCCCATGTACGTGAAACGCGGCGTATATATCTTCATCTCACTGCCCTTATGATAAACAAGTTCAGCCCTCGCTTTGCGCAGGTTGGCCGTATAGAGACTGCCATCACTATTGAGCAACTCAGCATGTCTGATTTTTATCTCATTGCCATCAAGCTTATTGGGATCAATTGAAATTACACCGGCAAAATTCTGTCCGAAATCGATGATAGTCCTATCATCATATTTAATCACTTCCGCGATTTCTATCTCTTCTTGCAGCTTGACAGCTACATCATGCTTTTCTATGATTTCAGGCAGCTGCCCTGTGAATATCTGCGGCTTATAATTTCCTGAAATAGAATACACCGGGGCTTCATCAATTGCATTGCCTTCGGCAAAGTACACCTCTCCATCGTAGAAGCCAGCATAAGTATAAGGTGATACAAGCTCTCGAACCTGTCCGTCGAAAACACCATTTGTCAGAAAATCCGATGCTATGTCACTAGACTTAAAAACCCGGCTTTTGCCAGTGTTTTCTGTTATTGTGAGGATCCAGGAAACTGACGATTTGTCGCCATATATCTGAATTTTATTCTCATGTGTGAAGCGGCCGCAATACCAGCCCTGCGCCAGAAACACCCTGAATACGTTCTCACCTTGCTGCAGCATGTTGGTAATATCGTACTCCTGATAATGAAGATTGCGGTGATAATATGTGTATCCGGGAGCAAATAGCTGCTTACCAACTTTGGCACCGTTTATTTCTGCTTCATATAGGCCAAGCGCAGTTATTTGCAAGCGTGCTTCGCTAATCTCATCGGTGATGAAGCACTGCTCAAAAAGATTGACCGAGCCTTCCATATAGCTTTGTGTTGATGTTATAAATGCTTCTCTTAG
>CAZSLR010000149.1:0-5271 GCA_964607635.1 uncultured Oscillospiraceae bacterium | reverse complement strand
GTACACTCATGGTTTTAGTTCAGTTATTGGTACAACCATAACACCATCGTCACGGATATAAGCATAACCTGTAATACCACAGATGATACAGAGAATTTCTGGCGCAACAGCCTTTTTATCAGATTCCATACATATGGCACCAAAAATGTAATAAGACAAATTCGATAAAATAAATAAGACGATTTCGATATTACTAATCAGATGTTTTCGATAGTTATGCCATCAAATTCTTCCTGGCTGATAGCGGCAAGACCTTTGAGGCTATATTGCCAATCATCTGGCAGGGAGAGCATCAGAGAGAGCAATCCCTTGGCTCTCAGCGACAGTCCTCTGCGCTTATTCGGTGAGACGAATGATTCGCGCTGTGGAAGGTTAGTTAGGCAATGATTCTTCCATCAATTGTTTGCAATATCATGTGCTTTTACGATAATGATATTCTCGAGTTCAGCTTTTCGCTTTAGATCTTCAGAGAAGTCTGTCTTTGAGAAAAGTATATATTTTATGGCTCTGCCTCGACGGATCAAATCGCCCCGTTCTTTTAGTAAGGCGAGGGTACTGCTGTCCATGATTTCGTTGCGCCATTTGCATTCGCCAACTAAGATATTGCTGTCATTAACGGCTACGATGTCGATTTCTTCTTCTCGCCTTCTTGCTGGATTGGTGCCCCACCATTGACCATAGTGCAGATATACAGGCTTGATATTTTCTTTTTGAATTTCTCTTTGGGTATATTGCAGGCAAATGGACTCGAAGACTTGTCCGAAATAAGTATCAAGTTCTGGTAATATTACTTCTTTCCAGGCGGTATCTTCCATGTTCATGCTGATTAGCGAAAGGCACGCTGGCATGAAGCGATGCCAAAAACGATACAAATTGTCAGCGATGGAGTAGATTACCTTCTTGCGGTTATTTTCCTCAATTGGTTGTTTTTTAGCAATAATTCCCAAGTCCAGAAGCGCTCTCAAATAAGATGTTATGTCCTTCGAGTCTTTGCCAACTGTGTTAGCAATTTCATTTTGCTTAGTTTTACCTCTTGCTATAGCGTCAATTATGCTGTTATAAATACTCGGCTCACGCATTTCCTGTTGCATCAAGTTTGTTGGTTCTTCAGCCAAATGCCCGCTAAGCGATAGTAGCTCTGCTTTTACTGCTGAAGGAAAATCTCTATGAGAAGAAAAGTATTCTAGATATTGGGGGATTCCTCCACAAACACCATAAGCATACAGTTTATCCTGCCATTGCCAATGGTCAAAAAAATCGATGCTTTCCCAGTATGGCAAGGGTTGTATTTTCATTTGTGCCGTACGTCTTCCATATAAAGGACTCTGGTAACCAAGCACTTGATTTTCCATAAAACTCATTGACGAGCCGCAAAGGATTAAAAACAACTCAGTGTTTTTTAATTCGTGATCGATGATTTTTTGCAAAACGGAAGACACTGAAGGATCAGATTGAGCAATGTAGGGATATTCATCAATCACTAAAATGACTCTCTGCTCACTTGCTTTTTGCGCAATATAGCTGAATGCATCCTGCCAGCTTTGGAATTTGCGAATGAATTCTGATCCTTCAGAAGGCAATTGCTTTAGTATGTCTCGAGAAAAAGATTCTAATTGCATATCGCTGGTTTGTTGAATGCCTACATGGAAAATTGTCTTCTTATTCTTACAAAATTCTTGAATCAACCGGGTTTTTCCTACACGACGTCTGCCATATAGAACAAACATCTGAAAACCGGATGCATTGTATTTTTTTTCTAATTCATCAAGCTCTCTTTGTCTACCGATAAACATAACAAACCTCTTTATCGCTCTGTATTTCGTCGAATTATCATGCGATAATTATATTGTTTTTCGGACAACAAGTCAATTTTATCGAAACATGATTAGTCGAAACGTGATGCGTTAAAGAGAGGAGCGATATATAACTAACGTGAAGACGACTGTATGTAACGTATAATATGTAAAACACGTTATAAGAAGGGGGTGATCTTATGACACCGGCAAAAGTTGCTTGATAATATTGATAAAAAACTAGAAAAACTCTCTATCACTATTCAATACCTAGCTGAGTCGTGCTTGTTCTTATTGAGCAAAAATGTAACTCCCTTATAGATCGCAGCAACAATCAGAGAAATGACTACAATGTTTCCGAAAATTATGATTCCAAGTAGAACTACATTCATAGCTGACCTCACTTTTCAATATTTGAAATTTCGGAATGAACAGTAAACTATGTATCTTTATAACCATTCCCTTGTCTATTAGTGACAGGCACCAGCTTTATTCTCCAAATCTCATCGGACATATGGTTCTGCAACGATTACACTCAACTGTTGGGAAACCCCTTTTATTCTTACCAAATGTATTTAGTCTACATGCTTTTTGATTGACCTGATAATCATTGATTGCGTCACATGGAATTGGCATAGCCATTGCACCATATTCCCTTTCTAATTGTTTCGCAGTCAGAAAAGATATTCTATCCACAATATTGCTGGAATCTGTATTGAAATAGCCATACACAAGATTAGAATGCGCAAAGGCAAGACCTTTTGGCAAAGCAACGCCAACAGAAATAACAGTTTTACATTCTTGCCAAATATCTGTGGGAGAAAAGCCCTTGGGAGAATCTTCGAAACGTTCTACATTAGCAAAACCGCATACATCAGCACCAAAATCTAAAATACAGTCTCTTATTTCCTCTTTCATAAAACCAATCTCCAGCTTTCGCTTTTTGTTATGTTAAAACACATGTAGCTGTAATTTAAGTAAGATTATAACAAACAAATCAGCTTTGAATATATCATTGATATATTCGATAGTTATTTATTCTGGTATAATACTTCATGTTTGCGAGATAGTAATTATTATCTCAAATTTCCATACATTATTGCTCTGATTGATAGAAGTTCACATCGGGCAGTTGTTCGGATAATATAATTAATTCGGGGGTTTATTATGAGCAGAATCTTCAATTTTTCAGCAGGGCCATCTGTATTGCCGCTGAGTGTATTGCAAAAAGCCGCGTCAGAAATGACAGATTATCGTGGCAGTGGCATGTCTGTTATGGAGATGAGCCATCGTTCTCCTGTTTACGAAGCGATTATTCAAGAAACAGAAAGCTTGTTGCGCGACGTTATGCAGATTCCTGATAATTACAAAGTATTATTCTTGCAGGGCGGAGCAACGATGCAGTTTTCTGCTGTTCCTTTAAACCTGATGAATGGTTCCGGTAAAGCAGATTATGTTGTCAGTGGACAGTTTTCAAAGAAAGCCGCCGAAGAGGCCAAGCGTTATGGTGATGTGCGCATCTTAGCCAGCAGCGCGGACAAGAACTTTACTTATGTGCCTTCTTTTTCTCCTCAGGATATCAGATCAGATGCAGACTATGTTCATATTTGTCTGAACAATACCATTTTCGGTACGCACTTCCCGGAAATACCGGATACTGGTTCTGTTACTCTTGTCGCGGATCTTTCATCTTGCATACTATCAGAACCAATTGATGTTTCAAAATTCGGGCTGATTTATGCCGGTGCTCAGAAAAATATGGCGCCAGCCGGTCTGACTATAGTAATAGTACGAGAAGATCTGCTTGGACATGCCAAAGAAATGACACCGACTATGCTTGATTATAAAATAATGGCTGATAATGACAGCATGTTTAATACACCGCCATGCTATTCAATTTATATGGCTGGTCTGGTTCTGAACTGGATTCGCGATGACATAGGCGGGCTCGAAAAGATGGCTGAGATTAATCGACGTAAGGCACAGAAGCTTTATGACGCCATTGATGCCTCAAAATTATTTTCAGCACCTGCCGAAAAAGGCAGTCGATCAATTATGAATGTTACATTCGTCACGGGCAATCAGGATCTGGATAAGCAGTTCTGCAAAGAGGCTGAAAAGGCAGGCCTGGTTAATTTGAAAGGTCATCGCAGTGTAGGCGGTATGCGTGCGTCCATATATAACGCGATGCCTGAAGCAGGCGTTGATGCCCTGATTACATTCATGAAGGAGTTCGAAGCCAATGTACAAAATACAGACGCTTAATAAAATTTCACCAAACGGATTGGCCATGCTTGATTCGGATAAATACGTGACCAGTGATCAGATGGAGCAACCCGATGCTATCCTTGTCCGTTCAGCCAAACTTCACGATATCGATTTGCCCGACTCTCTGAAAGCAATAGCCAGGGCAGGGGCAGGTGTTAACAATATTCCGATCGATCGCTGTACAGACAAAGGAATTGTTGTTTTTAACACACCAGGTGCAAATGCAAATGCAGTAAAAGAACTGATGATTGCAGCCCTGTTGCTCGCATCACGTGATATTGCTGGTGGTATTGCATGGGCTGCCGAACTGAAAGATGACCCTGATCTGGTCAAAACCGTTGAAAAGGGTAAGTGCAATTTTGCCGGACCAGAATTAATGGGGAAATCACTTGGCGTGTTCGGTCTTGGCGCTATCGGTGTAATGGTTGCAAATACAGCTGTCTCGCTCGGTATGGAAGTCTATGGCAATGACCCATATATAACAGTTGAGAAAGCATGGATGCTATCGCGTAGTGTTAAAAGAGCCGCAGATCCGCAGACTATTCTTGAAAACTGTGATTACATTGCCATTCATATTCCGTCTACACCGGAAACCCAACATTTTATAGACGCGCAGAAACTGGCGGCCATGAAACCGGGTGTTCGGATCATTAATTTATCACGAACAGACTTGGTAGATGACGAGGCAATGGCCGCTGCATTGGAAACCGGTAAGGTTGCCCGTTATGTGACAGATTTTCCAACTCCGGCAGTTTTACGTATGAAAAATACGATCGCGATTCCGCATCTTGGCGCTTCAACACCAGAGAGTGAAGAAAACTGTGCTGTGATGGCAGTCAATGAGCTGCGGGACTATCTGGAAAATGGCAATATCAATAACAGTGTAAACTTTCCTGATCTGATCAATCCCAGAGGCGGCGATGAAAGTATCTGTGTTATTCATAAGAACATACCTAATATTTTGGCTCAGATATCAGCCGTTATCTCAGAGCAGCAGCTGAACATTGAAAATCTCTCCAGTCGCAGTAAAAAGGAAATCGCGTACTCGGTTTTTGAAATAGTCGGCAGCTGTCCACAAGACATGGTTGAGAAATTAATGTTAGTAGAAGGCGTTATCCGGACTCGTGTAATCATTAACAAGTAGCAGTACACATAATGTGTTTGCTTCTGACTCAAAAAAGTCTGCCACAATAAAGCACCTGTGATAAAG
>CAZSLR010000148.1:0-5290 GCA_964607635.1 uncultured Oscillospiraceae bacterium | reverse complement strand
GATCGATCTCCAACTTCTCCCTAATATGACGTATATGGACCGCGATCGTATTTTCCGAGCCATAACCATTGTCCTGCCAGATCTTGCGATAAATTGCTTTTGGAGAGAATACTTGTCCGGGATTACGCATCAGCAGCAGTAGGATCTCATACTCAGTCGGTGTCAGACTGACGGGTTCGCCATCAACTGTCACACTTTTATCTTTGTCATCCAGCATTATCCCGCCGATCCCGATCTGGCTGTTTTTTACTGACCCACCACCTAGCTGCATAAAGCGCCTGAGCAGTGATTTTACTCTGGCCTGCAGCTCAACCGGATTAAAAGGCTTGGTCACGTAATCATCAGCACCATGATTAAGTCCCATGATCTTATCGATGTCTTCGCCTTTTGCCGTTAAGAGAATGATCGGAGTATTGTGCTTCTCTCTGATCTTGCGCATAGCAGCAATGCCGTCCATGACCGGCATCATGATATCCATCAGAATCAGATGTAGTTCCAGCTCATCAGCCAGCCTCACCGCCTCGGCGCCGTTAGACGCTGTATACAGCTGATAATTATCAGCGGTCAGGTAAATCTGAAGCGCAGAAACTATATCCTTCTCATCATCACAAATTAGAATGTTATACATAACTATTCCCTCCGAGAACTATTATGCACCAGTGTTCCTTAAAACAAACAGCATAAATTCTTAAGATTTGCTTAATATTTATATTAAATCTGGTAAAAGTCGTGATTAAATCAAGTTTTGTGGCTTCGATATAAAAAAAGACCGCTGCCTGCAGATCATTATTGATCATGCGGACAACGGTCCGATACAACCTATATAACACCAATTTTTCGCCTGTTGATTAAGTTAACAGGCATCAGTATCAGTTATCTAAACTGTTTAGTGATAGTCATTTAGCCGAGCTCAATTTTTACTGGCGTGGCATTACCAATATTATCGCTGACAGGACATCTGGTTTCAACAGCAGTCAGCCATTTTTCCAGCGTTGCCTGATCTGCATTTGTATCAGGTTTGATAGCTACTCTAAGTTCTTGATAGCCGGCACGCTCTGCATCTGACTGTCCCATGAATTTAGCCGGGTTAAGATCACCTTCAAGACTAATCTCTATCCCCTTGAGTTCCATACCAAGTTCTTTTGCTACTACATGTCCTACTACATTTAGACAACCAGCCAGTGCAGCTAGTAGATATTCTACAGGATTGGCGCCATCATCTGTTCCACCTAGATTGGCTGGCTCATCTACTATCATTTTAAAATTACGAGCTTGTACAATTGTTTTTGTTGGATTTTCACTATGTGCTTTTGCACTGAATGTTAGTTTTGGCATAATTTACCTCATCTTTTTTTGCAATTAAGCATGCGATTTCACTGACCTAATTATAGTTTATATATTTAAATTTGTCAATTATTTGAGCTTATTCCAAGGGAATTCAGAAGTTGGTTCAGCGTCAAATTTTAATCTAGTTTTGCTGATCGGATGGTCAATTTCCATACTGCTGCAAAAGAGCGCTATATCTGCATGCTCTTTGCCATTTTCATCACGGCTGCGCGGTAATGGCAGTTGCCTGCTCCAATCATCGAGCTGACCATAACGAACATCGCCAATGATCGGCCAGCCTCTCGACGCCAGTTGTACACGGATCTGATGCGCTCTGCCGCTGCCAAGATCAATATCCAGAAGAGCCAGTTCCCTGCCTCTATATTCTGCAGTTCTTAGCTTCTGAAAATCGAGGACGGCATTCTTCGAATTGCCTGAAGTTTTGCCTGCGGCCTTCACTACTGATACCTTGCCGGTTTTTTCGTCTTTTGCCAGCATATCCTCTAGCTGGTCGTGATCAGGTATATCCTGACCGCTGACAACTGCCAGATAATGCTTGCCGACAGTATGCTCTCTGATCTGTGCGGACAATCTGGCGGCCGCTTTGGAAGTTCTGGCGAAGACCATGACGCCGCTGACCGGCTGATCAAGTCTGTGAACGAGGCCAAGCCAGACATCGCCCGGCTTATTATATTTATCCTTGATATATTGCTTAAGAAGCGTGAGCATATCTGGTGTATCACTGTCATCAGCCTGGGCCAGGATCCCGGCCGGCTTGATCGCCGCGATCAGATGATTGTCCTCATATAATATGTGCAGATCAGTGTAATTCATTTTTATGTACCCGTATTGCTATTCGGGCTGCCAGCGGGCAGTGCTGCCGCAGGGTAATACGATGTTTCTGGCGCTTGCGGCAAGTCCGATCTCGTCGGCTGTTGTTCTGCCGCCGATCAGCGGACAGACTGCCAGCTCGAGCATATTCTTCATGACAGTTGGCGCGAGACCTGTTGTATAAGAATTAATTACGAAGAAGGACGCGTCGTTGCTTAGCAGCTGCGCGCAGCGTTCGACCAGTCCGTACAGCGATTCCTCGATTTTCCAGAGCTCACCAGAAGGTCCGCGGCCATATGATGGCGGATCCATAATGATGCCGTGATACTTACGATCACGTCTGAGCTCGCGTTCAACAAATTTACCGACATCATCCGTGAAAAATCTGACATAACTGTCACCAAGTCCAGATAGACTTAGATTCTCTCTGGCACGTGCGTTCATGCCCTTGGAAGCGTCAAGATGTACGACCTCATCTGCGCCGGCCGCGGCGCAGGCCACAGTAGCCGCACCAGTATAGGCGAAGAGATTAAGAACGCGAAACTCTTGACCGGCGGCTTTTGCCCTTGTGATCTTCTCGGCGAAGAATTCCCAGTTTACTGCCTGCTCCGGGAATAAGCCCGTATGCTTAAATCCTGTCGGCTCCACGCGGAATACCAGCTCACGCGGCATATTGCCTCCGGCTGGATAGTGGATATGCCACTGTGCCGGCAGCTTGGTATTGGTCTGCCAATTGCCGCCGCCGCTCTGACTGCGATGATAATGAGCGTCGGGCTTGCGCCAGCCGGCCCTTATTCCCTGCGGCCAGATTGCCTGCGGATCGGGGCGACGCAGGACAAACTCACCCCAACGCTCGAGCTTCTCACCGTCACCAGCGTCGATCATTTCAAATTCTTCCCATCTATCTGCAAGCAGCATCTTATTGCCCTCCCAAGTCTATTGCAATGAATGATTATATCATGCATACAGCAGGATTTCGAACAATTGTGACCAGATAGAGTCAGTCGCATTGAAATTCGTTATAATAACAGCTGGAGGTGTTATCAATGCCGAATAATATCAAGATACTAATATGTGATGATGATCCGGTCGTACACGAATCCTTAGGCCTATACCTCGACGCTGAACGCTATGATCACAGCTCTGCTTATGATGGCAATCAGGCCATCGAGAAGGTCAGCTCAACTGATCCTGATCTGGTGATCCTCGATTTGATGATGCCTGGCAAAACAGGAACTGAGGTCTGTCGTGAGATCAGACGCTTCAGTAATGTTCCTATTATTATGCTAACGGCAAAAGGCGAGGAGATCGATCGTGTTCTTGGTCTTGAGCTGGGCGCTGATGACTATATAGTCAAGCCATTCAGCCCGCGCGAGGTCATCGCCAGGATCAAGGCTGTACTTCGTCGTTTAGGTGATAATCACCACGAGAGCAGCTCCGTGATCCGCTACGAGGGGCTTGAAATCAATCTAGACAATTATCAGGTCAAGGTCCGCGGTGAAACGGTTGCCTGCACACCGAAGGAGGTTGAGATCCTTCATCTTCTTGCCTCGCATCCCGGCCAGGTCATGGACCGTGAGCAAATACTCTCCAAGGTTTGGGGCTATGATTATTTTGGTGATACCAGGACTGTTGATACACATATAAAACGAATCAGACAAAAAATCGTTTATGAGGGTGCTCCCTTCGGACTCATAACAGTCTATGGTGTCGGCTATAAATTCGAGGTAAGTCGCTAAATGCATCATAGTATCTTTTTCCGTCGACTATTAGCGATGCTGCTGCTGGCGCTCCTGCTCTGGACAGTAATGACGGCCGCCTTTTATAACTATATATCGCGACCTGTTTTTACGCAGATCAAGGTCTCTGAACTGGAGCCTAAAGCGAGATCATTGGCGTCTCTGGCTGGGCGCAGCTTCCTGGAGGGAGATCCCTATTTCGATACCCTGGTCCAGTCATCCTATGATCTGTTTGATGCCTGGGCTTTTGTCGTTGACGGTGTTTCAAAGGAGATCTATGCCGGCAGCTTGCCAGAAGATAGCGGCATCAATCAGGACGAGCTTAAGAGTCAGATCAAGGCAAGTGCTCAATCTTTATTGAATGGTGATAATGAGAGTATCTGGCTTACTCATATGCAGCCGGGAACGCGCGAGGAAATACTCTTGATCGGTGTGCCAATCACCTTCCGTTTCGGACAGCAGACTGGCATTATCGGCGCGCTTTATTTTGTTAAGCCAATGTCCGAGTTGAATGCCGGCTTCCGTAGTATGAATCTGGCACTCATGACAGCTTCTGTTACTGTTCTGCTGATCATGCTTTTGCCGCTCTATTTCGCAGCAGGCCGTTTGATCAAGCCGCTCAGGCAGACCCGCGATGTCGCCCTGGCTATGGCCAGCGGCAATTTTACAGTACGAGCCAACGCTAATATCCGCAAGCTCGGAGAAATTGGCGAGCTGGCGCTCACAATGAATCATCTGGCAGATGAGCTGGCGCTTACGATATCTGCGCTTACGACTGAACGCAATCGACTCAGGCAGATCATTGATTGTATGGCTGAGGGTATTCTGGCCGTTGATAGAGATAGCAATATAACTTTAACCAATACTATGGTGTGGAGTCTTCTTGGACTGGATACCAGACATGAGCCTGCTACCTTAAGAGATATCCTCTCGATTGGAGGTCTAGAACAATCGTTGCATAGTGTTATGGACAATGGTGAGCTCACAACAATTACTCTGAAACAGGATCATAGGCTTATCTCCTGCCAGATCGCACCCATCGAGGAGTCAAATGGTGCTGTATGCGGTGCAGTCGCGTTATTTAGAGATATAACTGAGAGTGAGCGTCTTGAACAAACAAGGCGAGACTATGTTGCCAATATTTCGCATGAGTTGAGAACACCGCTGACAGCCATGAGAGCTCTTCTTGAGCCGCTTAGTGATAATATGGTTCGTTCTGAGGACGACCGCAACCGCTATTATCAGATACTGCTTAAGGAAACAGTAAGATTATCAAGATTGATAAATGATATGCTCGACCTATCTCGTTTACAGGCAGGTGCTACAGAGCTGACCATGGTCAGCTTCAGCCCTGCAGAGATGCTTCGAGACCTAATCTTCAAATATGAGAATCA
>CAZSLR010000147.1:0-5332 GCA_964607635.1 uncultured Oscillospiraceae bacterium | reverse complement strand
TGACCTCGGAGAGATTGAAATTATAGATGCGTTCACCAACCATACCGGTTAGAGTTGTACCTTTACTAAGAGCAAAGGTTCTGATGCTTTCGATATCAGGCGTGATCTCCACGCACTCGATCGTGGTGCATTCGTAGGCTAGCTCCCTGATGCGTTTGATTCGGACTCTCATAATCAGTATTCCTTCTGGATGCCCGGTGCTCCGTCATTTTTAGATAGCTGTCAAAAAATTCGAGCACAACTTCATTCATAATATTTATGCAGCGAAGCTCATCCACAGTTCCCGTACCAAGTGCTCTTGCCAGTGTAGGCGAAAACAGCGGCAGGTCAGTGAAATTGAGATGGCCAGCATCTTCAACTACAGTTTCATAAGCATCAACAGCATTTTGTGTTGCATGGAAATTATTATAACCGTCTCCATCATATTTGACAGCATTTTCATAATGATCCTCTGCATAAATATTGAGCAGTGGAACTGGGTATGGCTCATTGTTCAAAACGACCGAACCGTTTGCAAAATCTATTTCCTCACCAAGCATAGTACCGTCGAGAACGATAACGGCATCTATATCGCTGCGCTCTCGGCCGACCTGAGCCGATGAAGCGCCACCAAGTGAATGACCCATTAAGCCGATACGATCAGTATCAATATTAGGCAACCTGTTCTCATCAGTACCCTCTTCGTTCAGCCTGATTATTTGGTCTATTACGAAGTTTTCATCCTGCGTACGCAGCTTCATCCAGGCAGTTGTTGTATGATATATTTCCTCATCATTTCCAGTATCATGAACCGCGTTGATTCTTGATGCCTCATTAATGAAATCTGAATCGACAATCGTTACAGTGCCATCAACGTGATTAGTGAAGAAAGCCTGATGTGTATGACCTATACTAGCTACAACATAACCGTTTGAGGCAAGCTCGGCACAGGTAGAATAGTTGCTGCCGCTGAAGCCGAAGGCGCCATGCGAGAATACTACAAGCGGATAAGTTTGATCATCTGAGGATGAATCTGGATACCAGAATTCGACTGTTAGCTTCCGACCAGCTGCTTCATCTGGAAACTCATCTGTGCGGCTGCTGTCGGTCCAGGTATATTTAGTAGTCAGAACCTCGTAAGCTCCCGAAGGAACAGGCTGCTTATACTGTGGGAAAATAATGGCAGGTATCAGTACAATAAACAAAATGATACTGTTGCGGATGCCTCTCCAAATGGTCCTGCCCTTGCTGTAATTTTTATCCTTTGCTTTTACAAGAACAATGATTCCTGCGATTGCCTGAATAACCAGAAGCAGCAGAAGCGGTGCATATTGAAATCCCCATTTATATATCCCGGCAAAAGCCAAGATCGCGAATAGTATTAATGATGCGATGCGAATTAGTCCGCGTTCCTTACGATGCTCATTTCTCGATGAGATTGCCCAAACAAGCAAAGCAGCTTCAAGTGCCAATAGAATAAAAAAAGTTACTGTTCCCATATATATGACCTCCAATATTTGATGAGGTCAGTATATTTGCTATGAGAACAGTAATCTCTTAATTTAAGGTGATATGCATATCCAGAGGATAAGCTGCACTATTTCGCTCTATTCGACCAGCTCAGGCTCAGGACCTGATGCCAAATGAGCCAGCGGACTGTCGTCTGCTGCTTCAGGCGATTCAGCCTCAGCAACACGTGGATGAGCAATACTTACGACAGCCTCTTCAGCTTCAGATACGGTGACACAGCCCTTAGGCAAATCAAGGTCACCAACAACCATGACGTCTCCGATCTTCATTTTGCTGACATCAGCATGAATGCTTGCCGGAATTTTATCAGGTGTGCTCTTGATGATTATTTCATGCATAGACTGTGACAAAACTCCATCATCTGCTTCGCGTTTGTCAAAACCTATAACAATAACTGGTACATTTGATTCGATTTCCTGATCGAGTGAGATCTGACCGAATTCGATGTGAGTATAAACACCTTCACGCAGGATATCGTATTGAATACTTTCTGTTCTGGACAAGAACTTGCCCTTGCCTTCAACATCCAGGTCAAGCATAACATTCATGCCAGCCGGAGTGCTCAGGGCCTTCTTAAATTCGAGCGCGTCCACTACTACATGCATAGATTCGTCACCACGATTATGCAGTACTGCCGGAACCTTGCCATCCTTGCGCAGCCGTTTTAAATAACTCTTGGCTCTAAGCGGGCGCACCTCTGCTTTTAAGATTACTTTTTCCATAACTAGACCATCCTTTCTGGTACATTCAGGTACCTTAGAAGTTTTTGTATAAGTAAAAAGTAACACCATTATACCGCTGTTCCAGCCTGAGGTCAAAGTGACAACCTGTTTGTTACGATGGAAGTGTTGAATCTGTCGGGTTAGAATTGTTAAATCTATCGGATTCATGTTTTCGTATTGCCTATAACAGCACTGACGCCTTGGCTGCTGTATAATCGTTTACATCAATTAAACTGAGGAGACAACAAAATGAATATACAATTTCCAGTACAAGAGTCCGTAAACGCAAGATACAGTGTTCGTAATTACAGCGATCGGCCCATAGACGCAGAGACAAGACAAGCTATCGAGGACTTCATCAATGACCTGGACAATCCTTTTGCCAGTCAGGTGAATTTTCACTATCTCGACCAGAATGCTATGCAAGGACAGGAGAAGCTCGGTACTTATGGCGTGATAAAAGGCGCTAGACAATATATAGGCACGACCATCAAGTCGGAGCCGGAGGCGCTTGAAGCAGTCGGTTATGAGCTCGAAGCAGTCATGCTCTACCTCGCAAATCAGGGGATCGGTACCTGCTGGCTCGGCGGCACCTTCGACCGCGCCGGATTTGCCAGCGCCATGAATGTTGGCGAAGATGAAATCTTCCCGATAATAACTCCCTATGGCTACCCGGCCGCCAAGAAGCATGTAAAAGAAGTCATGATGCGCAAGTTGATCAAGGCCGATCAGCGCAAGGATTGGCAAGAGCTGTTCTTCCAAAACGATTTCAATACAGCCCTCACCACGGCACAAGCCGGCGACCTGGAGTTCGCGCTCGAAATGGTGCGTCTCGCTCCGTCCGCCTCCAATAAACAACCCTGGAGAGTAGTGTTGACGAACACAGGCTGCCACTTCTATGAATACAAAGAACCAGGCTATAGCGATCGCTTCCCTTATGATATACAGCGCATCGACATGGGCATCGCCGCCTGTCACTTCGACCTGGCCGTAACGGAGAAAAACATCGCCGGTCATTTCGTGACAGATAACAAGCCCGATATTATATGGCCGGCAAATATCGAATATGTATTCAGCTGGGTAAGAGATTAAGTCGAGAGAGGTACGACCATGACGCTAGAGGTACTGCCACAGAAGCTTGCCGTCTGCAAGCTGTCCGATCTATCACAAATTGATTATACGGATGAATATTTCTTCATCGGCAAAACAGACGAAGAAATGTCACTCGTCTGCAGCGTAGACAAGATTCCAGAAAACGCATTTGAAACCGATCTTGCCTGGCGTGCCTTCAGAATACAAGGGCAGCTTGATTTTTCTCTTATCGGCATACTGTCGAAAATATCGACAATTCTCGCCGACAACCAAATCGGCATCTTCGCTATATCTACATTCAACACAGATTATATCCTGACAAAAGACGAGAACTTCAGCCGTGCGATTGAGGTTTTGGTTGGCGCGGGGTATGAGGTGGGGGAGTAACTTCGCCTCTCATGATCAGGACTCTCCGCTTTTGGTGGGAGTATTGTCGCCAGATGCGTTGATAAAGGATCGATAGATGATTCGGATTAACAAGAACACGATTTGCAAGACCATGTTCTTGCTAATTCGTGAGTAAAGTATTATGCTTACACTAAGAATACTTTTAGGTGGTGAGAATAATGCACTTTATTGGCAGAGAAAGAGAGCTGCAAGAACTCGAACAGCAATTTCAGAGTGATAATTTTGAGTTCAGTGTCATTTATGGTCGCCGTAGGATAGGCAAGACCTGGCTGATCAGAAAATTCATTGAAAACAAATCTGCTATCTTTTTCACCGGTCTTGAGGCAAGTGCTCAGTCTAATCTCGAATCGATGTCTCAGGCCGTTCATCAATATTTTGGACAGGGTGGTATGGCGGCATTTCGTGATTATTCGTCATTGTTCGCCTATTTGGCAGGCCAAGCTCACGATAAGCGTCTTGTATTCATTATTGATGAGTACCCATATCTGGCCGGTTCGGCACCGGAGCTATCTTCTTTATTACAGCGCTTCTGTGATCATGAGTGGAAAAGCAGCAAACTTCACCTAATACTATGTGGTTCATCTATGAGCTTTATGGAACGACAGGTTCTTGGTGCAAAGAGTCCGCTTTACGGACGAAGAACCGCACAGTACAAGCTGCAGCCTTTTAACTGGTTCGAGAGCCGTCAGTATTTGCGGGAAATGTCTCTTGAGGATGCAGCTGTTTTGCACAGTGCTACAGGAGGTGTTGCCGAATATTTGAGTTTCATCTCACCGGAGCAACCATTGGCCGATAATTTGATAAGTCTATTTTTCACTACGAGTGGTCGATTATTCGAAGAACCATCAAATCTTCTTAAGCAGGAGCTACGGGAGCCGCGCGTCTATAATGATTTGCTAGACGCTATTGCAAGTGGTTCGTCTAAGAGCAATGAAATAGCAACCAAAGCCCATTTACCATCCGGTGCGATGAATCATTATATCGATTCGCTTATTGATCTTGATATCCTTGAAAAAGAAAGGCCGATTCAGAATGAGCAGAGTCGCAAGACAATATATCGCATCAAAGACGGATGTTTCCGTTTCTGGTACCGTTATGTTATGCCAAATTTGAATGCTATTAATGCAGGATTAGGACCGCAGGTGTTTGCAAAAATTGTTCAAGACGATCTGCCTAATTTCATGGGTCAAGGTTTCGAACAAATATTTATCGATGCTTTTGATAGATGGAACTTTACCGAACAGCTGCCTGACCTGTTTGTGAAGCGTGGTCGCTGGTGGGGCAATAACTCAATAGAAAAGCGAGAAGAAGAAATTGATCTTGTTGCCATAGGCACTAAGATAATTTGCTGTGGCGAGGCAAAATGGCGTAATGAAAAAGCTGATATAAGTGTTATTGAGCAGCTTGAGAAAAAGAGTCAGCTTCTAAAGGGAAGTAATTACTATTATATTGTTCTCAGCCGTTCCGGCTTCACCAAAAGTGCGATTAAGTATGCAAATGATAGATCCGATATAATGTTGAGAAGTTTGGCCGATTTAGATAACTGATTAATCGGAAAGGTGTTAGACCATGATAATCAGCGCGAGCCGTAGAACAGATAT
>CAZSLR010000146.1:4062-5337 GCA_964607635.1 uncultured Oscillospiraceae bacterium | reverse complement strand
GATCAAGGAGATATGCAGATACTTAATCCTGGCGACGCGGCTATTACAAAGGGCGGTCAGAGCCATAGCTTGAGCAATAACGGGGATTCTCTGCTTACAGTTATGGCTGTAATTCTTCTGTACTGCTAAGCAATAAAAATTTTAACTCATAATAGGATATGCTAGACTGGACTTATGTTTGATGATGTATTCAGCCTGTCATATATGATGCGCTACCTGTTTGCTGCTCTTGCTGTCGTGATCGTATGGTTGATTGCCAGAAAATCTGTAGATTCTATTCGCGGCGATATGGTGTATAGAGTTAAGCCAATACCTGGATTTTGGCTGATATCTTCGATGACTTCTGCCGAGAATGGACAGTATTCATCAGTCAGGCTGCCGCTTTACCACACGACTTATATAGGCAGAGCGTCCTCTTGCGATATCAGGATCAGAAGAAGCGATCTGGCTGCCCGCCATGTCATGATATATCTTTATGACGGAGTATGGTTTCTAAAACCGGTCGGCAGGTTTGCACCGGTCTATTTGAATGGTGTTAGAATCAAGCCAGCAACTCCTCTTGAATCCGGCGATAGGATCGTAATTGGAAATTATGAGGTTGTGTTCGTGGCAGATACAGATCCTGAAGTTCAGCATTTGCTGGCGCAATCAGCTGTTGGTGAATATAATTGGGAAAGCTATAGCGAGGAAAACGGTAATGTTGCGGTTAGAGGATCATTAGGACCATGGATTCTTGTCAATTTATTCGCAGCTGCTGCCAGCTGGCTTACATATAGCCTGATTCCTGAAGGAATGATTGCGCTTCAGATGATGCTTCCTATAGCTATGATCGCGGTAATTATTCTAGTTGATATCTATTACCTTTTGCTTCCTTTTTTACTGCGCGGTCTTGATCGATACCTGTTTGTACTTTTGCTTTTTTTGCTTGCTTTCGGCATAGTAGTTCAAACGAGACTGTCGGGCATGCTGAGCGAAGGCGTCTTAAGAGCTTCTGATATGGCTGCTTCTGGTGATACGGAAGCTATGATCCAGCTTGCTGAATTTTCTGACAAGATAATAAATGGCCTTAAATCACAGGGCGTTTCAATAGCACTAGGCTTGCTTCTGCTCCCGTTAATTGTTATTTTAGTTGCCCGATCGAGAATTCTGGAGCCGCTTTCCGTACTTTGTGCTATCTTAACTCCAGCGCTTTTGGCTGCTACGCTTATTTTCGGCCATGGCAGTGATCAGCATGGCGCGACTCTATGGATTTCGGTTGGAGGGATGTCGCTGCAG
>CAZSLR010000146.1:0-3962 GCA_964607635.1 uncultured Oscillospiraceae bacterium | reverse complement strand
TATGGTCTGCAGGCAGTTGCCAGAGGAGGACTAATCGGTCGCGGCCTTGGTAATGGCAGCCCTGGAGGAATCCCTCTTGTTTCATCTGATATGGTTTTCGCGATCATCTGTGAAGAGTTCGGTATGATCGGGGCTCTGACTATTGTTTCACTTTTTATTGTTATCTGGTTGCGATCGGCTCGTGTGACTGTTATCGCCGGTGATGGCTTCACATCAAGTCTTGCGCTCGCTGCAGGCACGATGTTCTTTGTCGAGGCTGCAGTCGTGATGGCTGGAGTAACCGGAATAATTCCGCTCACTGGTGTAACTCTGCCATTTATTTCAGAAGGCGGAAGCTCGCTATTGGCAAAAATTCTGTTGATGGCCTTGCTTATGGGCTTGTCAGCGAGAAGAACCGGTCAGCCTAAGCTTGGCAGACACAGTCTGTGAGGTAAGCAGAGAATGAAGAAGCTAATTTTTAATCTCAAGGTTTCGCTCATATTATTTCTGTGCCTGGGTATTGCTCTTACCGGCGGGCTGATCATGCAGCAGTTCAGAAGTAAATCGCGGCTTGCTGTAGCTGCTGGTGAGAATCTTATTTCCCTGCGCCAACGCTATGCACAGGCAGGTTCTGTAACGGATAGCTCTGGTGAGCTGCTGGCCTGGAGCGAGAATGGCATAAGACATTATCATCAGAATAGTAACCTGGCAAAAGCCGTGCTCCACACTGTTGGCGATTATACACAGAGGATCGATAATACTATAGAAACACGATATCAGCCCGTCCTGTTGGGTACTGATCGCAATTTCTTCCATCAGTTCTGGCTTGATGTTCAGGGCAAAGGCCTGGGCGGTGATGATGTTGTATTAACTCTAGATAGCAAAATTTCACTTCGAGCAGCTGAGCTCTTGGCAAACAGGCGCGGTGCTGTAGTTGTAATCAATTATAAAACTGGCGAGATCATCGCTTCAACGAGTACGCCTTCTGTTGATCCCCAGTCAGTAATAGACTATGAGAATATTCCGGACACAGGTCTATTTAATCGTGCGCTGCGAGGTTCTTATGCGCCTGGCTCTGTATTTAAGCTGATTACAGCACTGGCATGGCTGCAGTCAGACGACTACGATCCAGAATATCATGTGGATTGCCACGGTGAATCTACTATAGATTCTGATTATGCTAATGAAAATGGGGATGGCCATGGACTAGTTTATCTTGAGGACGCTATATCCCGGTCCTGCAATGTGTTTTTCGGTGAGCTTGGTGTTAAGGTCGGCAGGGAGGCACTACTTAATACTGCTGCAGGACTTGGAATAGGTGAGGGATATAATGTTGATCGTCTAACAGGTATCAGCAGCTTTATTGAATGTGAGGAAGATGACCTGCAGCTCTCCTGGCTGGCGATTGGTCAACCGACTGGCAATAGCCAGTTATCGATGTCGCCAATCGAGCTTGCACGATTTGCCGGGGCAATCGCTAATCAAGGTGTTCTGATGGAGTCTCATATTATTGATCATTTTACTGATCCCACAGGACGCGAATATAGGAAGCTGAAGCCTACTGAGGAAAGAAGACTTCTGAATGAAAGAACCGCAGCTAATATTGAGGAAATGATGATCAAAGCCGTAAAAGAGGGGACAGGCAGCGGAGCTGGCTTTGACCAGTATACTATTGCCGGTAAGACCGGTACGGTACAGGTGGTCGGTCAAGCAAATAACGCGTTATTTATCGGGTACATTATTGACGAGGATAATCCGCTGGCTATAGCCGTAATTGTCGAGGAGGGCGGATCAGGCGGCGGTACAGCAGCTCCTCTTGCTGGTGAGATACTGCGGTATGCTGTCAATAGCAAGAGTAACTAGAGATACATCTGTTGCAATCAACAGGTATTTCTAGAATAATAGAACCATAATAGATCATGAAAGAGGTAAACATGGACAATAATGAGCTCATTTTGTACTATCTTCCTGAACTGCAGGAGCAGCAAAAGGCGATGGAGGCTGTACTCGAGGAGTTGTCGATAAATGGACGAAGGCTGTCAGAGGCTGATCTAAATTTGAGTATTGGCTATCTGGTTGGTATTCCTGGTTGTGAAATGGTTAACGCAGGCTCAGACTATAAGAAACCTGACAAGAGCTTCGCTGTACTGCATGATCTAAGTGATAGCAGGATAAGTGAGTTTCTTGCTGCTGTCAGAGGTAGAGATGATCTGCGTGTTGACTTGAAGGCTGTTGTAACTGAGCACAACATGAAGTGGAATTGTATTGATCTGATTGAGGAGCTGAAGCGTGAGCATGAAGTAATGCAGGCTTTTATGTCTGCTCGTAATGCTCTTAATGCTGCACGGCAGTGGCAGCAGCTTATTAATGAACAGAACCTGCATGAGCAGTATGGCGTTTTACTGGATGAGCTTAATAGTGTCATTGACAGCTCTTCTGCTGTGATAAAACGTGGTGAACGAGGAATTGAAATGGAGCTGAGTGACCTGGTTGCCTGTAGGCAGGCACTCGCACAGATATTGCAGCGGCTTGCAGTACAGCAGGCAGAATCAGAGGGTTTACAGGACGAAATTTAGACTAACAATGGCTGTTTAAGGATACATTAAAATAATTATATTGATGATGAATTATTTATTCTGTATAATCGCCACTTGCCGGCTCTTTTTATGGCTAGGCAAATTCAGCCGTAACAGCTAGCGTACGGACTGCAGCAGGAGGTTAACCATGAGTAGAGTACTTATCATAGGTGCCGGTGGAGTCGCCGGAGTTGTAGCACATAAATGCTGCCAGAATCCTGATGTTTTTGAAGCGATCTGCATCGCCAGCAGGACTCCGTCAAAATGCGAAGCCCTCAGGGATAAGCTTGTCGGCGGTAGGACTGAGGTTACGGCAGCACAGGTTGATGCTGATGATACACAGCAGGTTATTGATCTTATAAACAGCTACAAGCCGGAAATGGTAATTAATGTTGCATTGCCATATCAGGATCTTACTATCATGGATGCATGTTTGGCGACAGGTGTACATTATCTTGATACTGCTAATTATGAGCCGCCTGAGATTCCAAAATTCGAGTATAAGTGGCAATGGGCTTACCGTGAGAAATTTGAGAAGGCCGGTCTGACTGCCTTGCTTGGCAGCGGCTTTGATCCCGGTGTTACTAGTGTTTTCAGTGCCTATGCTCAGAAGCACTATTTCGATGAGATTCATACGATAGATATAATCGATGCCAATGCAGGTGATCATGGCTATCATTTTGCCACGAATTTTAACCCAGAGATAAATATTCGAGAAATAACTGCTCCTGGCAGCTATTGGGAGAACGGAGAGTGGGTTGAAACCGAGCCGCTTGAGATCAAGAAGGTTTATAATTTCCCCGAGATCGGTAACAAGGATATCTATTTGCTTCATCATGAAGAGATCGAATCACTGGCGATTAATATAAAAGGAATCAAAAAGATACGTTTTTGGATGACTTTTTCTGAGAAATATCTCACTCATTTGCGTGTCCTCGAGAACGTCGGCATGACATCTATAGAACCGATTGATTTTAATGGTCAGAAGATCGCGCCGATTCACTTCTTGAAGGCCGTATTGCCTGACCCTGCTTCGCTAGGGCCAAGAACCAAGGGCAAGACAAATATAGGCTGTATATTCCAGGGGGTCAAGGACGGCAAGCCGGTTAAGTATTATGTATATAATGTTTGCGATCATGAGGCTTGTTACGCTGAGGTTGGCTCGCAGGCTATCTCCTATACGACAGGTGTTCCCGCGATGATTGGCGCAATGATGATGCTGACTGGCAAGTGGCTCAAGCCAGGTGTTTATAATGTTGAAGAATTTGATCCGGATCCTTTCATGGAGCAGCTCAATAAGCAGGGCCTGCCCTGGCAGGAGAGCTTCGAGCCGGAGTTGATCGACTGATCAATTATAAAACCTGATCCATTAAAAGATTCGTTATAGGAATGACAGTAAGCAGGCAG
>CAZSLR010000145.1:0-5351 GCA_964607635.1 uncultured Oscillospiraceae bacterium | reverse complement strand
CGCGTCCAGAAGCTTCTTTTGAATATCTGGTATTGTAATATCTCCACGGCTGCCGCCTTCACCTGTAAGCAGATTAGATTCGCCAAGCGCAAGGACTACTTTGCTTTTTCTTGCTGCGAGCATAGCTGCGTCAGCAATCATTTTGTCAGTTTGCTCCTGTGTAAGATCACATTCTGTGTTATATCTGAAGCCATATATTGCCTGTCCTGGATTTAGAATGCCGCAGCCTTGAGCATACTCAGCCTGGATACCTCTTGCTTCAGCTGCTTCTCTGATTGAAACGCAGTCATCTGTCTGTCCGAAGAAGCTCCATGCACCCAGAATAGATTTTGTTTCAGTATATGGCCCGATAAAAGCGATATCCTCGCCTTGCTTCAGCGGCAATACCTGAGCGTTATTCTTGAGAAGTACAAAGGTCTTAGCCGCGATCTCTCTGGCCGCCTGACGATGCGTATCATTTAGAATCAGTGCTTTCTCCTTCTGCGGGCTGGCAGAACGGAAGGGATTCTCAAATAAGCCCATACGGTTTTTCAGCTGCAGCAGACGCCAGACCGATTCGTCGATAAGCTGCTCTGATACGAGTCCTTGTTCGACAAGCCTCTGCAAGCCCTGCATATAGCAGCCGCTCATCATGTCCATATCGACACCTGCGGCGATGGCTAGCTCAGCTGCTGCCTTCTGATCCTCAGCCACACCATGGCCTATAAGCTCACCAATAGCGTTCCAGTCTGAAATCAGAACACCCTCAAAGCCCATTTCCTCGCGCAGTATTTTTCGCATCAGATATTTATTTGCTGTCGCAGGCACACGGTCCAATGTATTGAAGGACGTCATCATCATGGCCGTTCCGGCGTCAATCGCGGCTTTGTACGAAGGCAAGTGGTCATCACGCAGTGACCGCTCTGAAAGCTCAACATTGTTATATTCTTTGCCGGCAATTGGTGCCCCATAGGCAGCGAAATGCTTGGTACAGGCAGCAAGTCGCTCATCATAGCTTGGTTCTTCACCCTGTATACCTTCTACCATAGCAGCTGCCATCAACGAGTTCAGATAAGGATCTTCACCTGTTGATTCCATGACGCGCCCCCAGCGGGCATCTCTGACCAGGTCGACCATCGGTGCGAAGGTCACATGCAGTCCTGCTGCTGCGGATTCTTTTGCCATGATTTCAGCGACTCTGCCTGCCGATTGAGGATCGAAGCTGCAGCCCTGGGCAAGCGGTATCGGGAAGATCGTTTTGTAACCATTAATTATATCCGCCATCAATAGAAGCGGGATTCCATGAGGCTGCTTGGCCATACACATTTTCTGCAGCGCTTCTGTTTCAGCAGCACCGGTAAGCCCAAGAACGCTGCCGCACAAAAACACGTCTTCTTCAGTAATGCCAAGATTGGATGCCGGCCCGGTCACAGGTCCTTCATCGTTGAAACAGCTGGCATCAAGCTGTGTCAGCTGACCGATCTTCTCCTTAAGCGACATATCCTCAAGCAATGCTCTTAACTCATTCTCTCTCATAAAAACTCCTTCTGCTTCACATTATTAAAACAGCCGGATAGAGACATAAATATCCTTATCCAGCCGTTATATTTGTTTATGAACATTAACCCTTAACTACACCGGCTACCATTCCTTTGATGATATTCTTACTGAAGCCAAAGTACATTATAACAATTGGCGACATGGTTATCAGCATCGCTGACATGATCTTAGGATAGTCAGATGAGAACTGTCCTGTGAATTGGGTCATAGCCAGTGGTACTGTGTGCAGACCTACATCACGCAGCAGAACCAAAGCGAACGAGAACTCATTCCAGCAGGCAAATGTCTGGATAATTGCGATAGTTACCATTACAGGTCTGCAGATCGGCATTATGATTTTAAACAATGTGCCTGTGAAGCCGCTGCCATCGATCGAGGCGGCCTCCTCCAGCGCTATAGGAATACCTTTTAGATAGCTGTGAATCAGGAAGACAGCAATAGGCATTCCGAAAGCGATATAAGGAATCAGAAGTGTATACCATTGATTATTTAGTCCAGTCCTGTTGAAAACTATATAGATCGGAACTAGAAGCGAATGAACTGGAATCAGCATACCCATTAAGAGCATCAACCAGATTATTCTATTGCCCTTGAACTTGACTCTTGCCAGTATATAGCCAACAACAAAGCCAAACATAACTATCAGAAAAACAGATAGTACTGTTGTTCGCACACTGTTGATCATTGAGTCAGCAATATGATAATCCGCATTAGTCAGAATCTGCTTATAGTTATCAAAGGTCGGTGCCGGTGGCAAGCCAACAATATTGGCATTAAATTCTCTTTTTAGCTTAAGAGAAGAGTAGAACATCCAGACCAGTGGAAAAATACAGGTCAATGAGAATACGATCATGATCGAATTGAGGATCACAGCCATGAAGCCATTACCAACTTTTTTTCCCACGGTCATTCCATATGCTTTATCAGCCATAATTAATCACCATATCAATCCTTACTGAATTTATTGGAAAACAGCTGCATAGCGCCGATAACCAGTAATCCCAAAACGAATATCCCGACAGATATGGCGCTGCCATATCCCATATTCTGCTGAATGAAGGATATCTTATAGCCGTACATCGCCATAACCATTGAGTCATTGCCAGGACCGCCGGCAGTCATAACGAATATATTGTCGAAGACTTTCATATTGCCTGATACGCAGAGGACCAGACAGACGATTATAGTGCTTTTGATCATCGGCAGAACTATATGGATAGAGCGTTGGACCGCGTTGGCGCCATCGAGCTCAGCCGATTCAAATATTTCCTTATCAATAGAAGATGTTGCTGAGAGCAATATAAGCATGTAGTAGCCGATATATTGCCATATCAGAGGTATTGATACCAGTGTCATAACCAGATCAGAATTGTTCAGCCAGACCTGCTTGAGATCATCACGACCGATCATTTCCAATAACCAGTTTAAAACACCTCTTCTACTATCATAAATCATAGTCCAGATGAAGCCTACATAAACCGCAGCGATCGTGCTGGGGAAGAAGCCAAAAGTTCTATGAATGCTTTTCAATTTTACGGATCTGGTATTGATCATCATTACAAAAACAAACGCAATACCAACCTGACCGATTACACATAGAAGAATCAAGTAAAGGTTATGTGAGAAAGAAAGCCAGAACACCTTGTCCTTGATCAATGTGACATAGTTGGCTACACCGATAAAGGTTTTATTCGGCCCGCCCTTCCATTCAAATAAGCTGTAAAACGCAGCTGTCATCAGCGGTATGAAAACCGCGAAGATATAAAGTGCCAATGGAATCATAAGATAGCCGATTAAGACTCTTAATGGGGGTCTCCTCGTTAGCACAAGCCTGCCTCCTTTTGCCTGCAAAAAGGGAGCAGGTAGTCTCCCTCTGTTTTACAGGTAAATTATTATTTCCGCCCTGCCGGGACGAGTCCCGGCAGGATCGGAATGATTCAGGGTTCAGAACTTAAGCTTTAAGTGATGCTATTCAATGTCGGAGATGAACCCTGCTTGACTAAATTATTAATAGTTTGCCGCGTAGGCATCCTGTGTCAGCTGTGCGACAGTAGCGCCATCGGTTGAACCGTTGGTCAGATTCTGCAGCTCAGTATTGAGAACATCCCATACAGCGCCATCAACATATGAGTCATAGATCTCACAGGCGACTGTATCAACGTATGAGTAGTTGTAGAAATCCTGTGTGAACTGATCAAAAGCGCTCAGATCAACATTTGATACCTGTGTCAGACCGCCAAGAGCATAGTTCTCAGCAACATATGATGCGAAATCAGGACCTGTTACATAGTAAGCGAGATCAATAGCAGCTGCGAGTTTAGCTTCATCATCAGCCAGCTTGGAATTGATAGCTACTGCATAGCCCAGACCGATATTCTGTGAATTCTCTGAACCGGTTGCGCCCTCTGGCTGTGGCAGAACTGCGAAGCCAGTGTTTTCATAACGCTCAGGATCTGTTTCGAGCAGTGTAGCACCGATATAGCTTACGTCCCAGTTACCGCCGATGAAGGCAGGGGTATCGCCTGAGATGTAGTATTCTCTTGCGTCTTCGTTATTAATAGCATTGAAGTCATCATTGAAAACACCAGACTGGAACAGCATACCTGTGTAGTCAAGAGCCTTAACAAAAGGTTCGTCGGTAAAAGCAGCGCCGCCCTTGTTGATTATGGACTGGAACCACTCAGGACCTGTAAAACGATCGCCCAGTGTTGACAGGAAGCAGGAGTTCATCTGCCACTTGCCGCTGTTACCAAAAGCAATACTCTCTGTATAGCCATTAGCGGTGAAGTACTCATTTGCCTGTTTTACTTCATCCCATGTCTTCGGGAATTCTTCGAAACCAGCCTCTGCCCATGCAGCCTTATCATAGACAATAACTGTACATGTGCCACCTGTCAGAACAGGCAGACCATATATCTTGTCACCATCGGTGAAAGGAGTGAAGTAAGCAGTGTTGTAATCGGCATAGTAAGGTGAATCTTCGATAATCTTGGTCATATCCATGATCAGACCCTGCTCTGCCCACAGCTTGGTGTTCATACCCTGAAGCAGGAAAACATCAGGAAGATCATCAGCTGACGCCAGAGTAGCGACCTGAGTCTTATACTCATCATTGGCCAGTACTGTCTGGTTTAGAGTAATGTCAGGATTTGCGGCTTCCCAGTTAGCGATAACTGTACGGAATCCATCAGATCCACCGTTGCCCTGTGATTCTTCAGAGGTTGAGAAGTGCATCAGAGTCAGCTCGCCGGCATAGCCATCACCGCTTGCATCTGGTGCTGCTGTGGTTTCGTCTGTGTCGTCAACTGGAGCTGCCGTGGTTGTTGTTGTGTCTGCTGCTGGAGCTGTTGTGGCCTCATTACCGCCGCAGCCGGCCAGAAGACTGATTGCCAGTACGATACTCAGCATAAGGCTAAGTATGATTTTGCTTCTTTTCATTTCAATTTCCTCCTTAGGGTTTGTTTTTTATAATTACAGACCAGCTTATCCAGCCTGTTAATTAACCTATTTCAGTTGTGATGTTTTGAGTCGTTGATTACGGCAATTGATTCACCAGGCTCAACCATGCCATCTACTATTACCGTTTCAGCGACAGGTGTCGTATCAGGAAACTCAATTCTGTTTATCAGTTTATTGCCAGCCTGTATGCCCATCGATACCGTGTCCTGTCTGATCGTAGTTATTCTCGGTCTCACAATATTTACCAGATTAAGGCCGTCATAGCCGGCGATCGAAATATCTCTCGGGATCACCATGCCTGACTCCTGCATCATATTCAGCCCGCCTACAGCAGTCAGATCATCAGGATATAC
>CAZSLR010000144.1:0-5372 GCA_964607635.1 uncultured Oscillospiraceae bacterium | reverse complement strand
CAGGTTTGGCTGACAAAATCAGGCAAGGAAGAGCATCTGGCCAATATGCCAATAGTGATCTTTTTTATCTTGCGGTTGCTCCCGATCATTTCGGGCCGATAGTGAGCAATCTTGATAGCGCAGGATTGATAGATGATTCAGCTCTTGGTGCTTCTGCTTCTGAGGATCATTGGCAGCGGCTTGTGATCGAGAAGCCTTTCGGTAAAGATCTTGCAAGTGCCACTGAGCTTAACAGATCTATAACGAGAATTATACCAGAGAGCAGTATATTCAGAATTGATCACTACCTTGCAAAAGAGATGATACAAAATATAACGATGCTGCGCCGGCAAAACGCGATTTTTGAACCGCTTTGGAATAACAGATATATAGATAATGTTCAGATCAGTGTTTTGGAGAGCGAAGGCGTTGGCAGCAGAGGTGGTTATTATGATCGCACTGGTGCGCTTAAGGATATGATCCAGAACCATTTACTGCAGTTAGTGGCTGTTATCGCGATGGATCTTCCATCTCTTAATGGTGCTGAGCAGGTTAGAGATGAGAAGGTTAAGCTTCTTAACTCCCTACACACTCAGTTTGAGAGTGGTGGACGTTTACCTGTAGTTCTTGGACAATACAGCAGCTATAAGAATGAAGACCGTGTTGCTCCTGACACCAAAACTGATACCTTTGCAGCGCTTAAGCTGGCACTGGACAATGAGCGCTGGCAGGGAGTGCCGTTTTATCTTGCGACCGGAAAGAAAATGGCAGACAAGGCCGCGTTGGTTACTATAGAGTTTAAGAAACCGGATGGAGCTGACAAGGATGTTGTGGCAGCGAACCTGTTGCAGATTGGAATTCAGCCGCGAGAAGGCATACACTTGAAATTAAACACCAAAAAGCCTACAGTTATAGATGAGATGGATGTGGCGGAGATGGAATACTGCCAGAGCTGTCAATATAATTTCAATACACCTGATTCCTACGAGAAGCTGCTGCTTGATGTAATGGTAGGTGATTCCACCAGGTTTACCCGTTGGGATGAGCTGCAGCTTTCCTGGCAGATTACGGATCAGATCGCCGAGTATTGCAGAGAGAATCAGTTGCTTGAATTATATGAAGATAACTCATGTGGTCCTCAAGGTGCAATAGAGTTATTGAAGACAGATGGACGAAGATGGTGGCATTTGGCTGAAGATGGCAGTGCGCCCGAGGCCTATTCCTGTAAAACAGCCGATCAGAAAGCAGCAGAAGAAGAAATGCATGACCGTAATGACAAAACAAATGGTTGTGTGCAGACAGCAAGTGCCAGCGGCGAAGAATGCGCCTGTGGCGGGAGGTGCCAATGATCATTTACGATATTTCAATGACGATCCATGAAAACATGCAGGTTTACAAAAACAAATCTGATAAGAAGCCGCAGTTTACTGTGACCAGAGATTTTGTTGATTCTCCGGCTCGAGAGAGCAGGCTGAGCATGGACATGCATACAGGGACACACCTTGATATGCCTCTTCATTTCGTGCCAAAGGGTGATACTGTTGAGCAGCTTGATCTGACACGTGTTGTGACCGCTTGTCGTGTTCTTGATCTATCCCATATTGATCAAGCTATACATGCAGAGGATCTTGAGGATTTTGATATCAAATCAGAAGAAACAATATTGCTCAAAACCAGGAATTCTCTGATCGAGACCTTTGATCCCGAATTTGTTTATCTGGCAGAGGATGCTGCCAGGTTTATGATAGAATTGGGAATTAATTGCATTGGTATTGATGGTCTTGGCATAGAGCGTGCTCAGTCGGATTATTCCACACATAAGTCCTTGCTTGGATCTGGTATCATCATTCTTGAGGGGCTTCGTCTCAAAGATATCGAACAGGGGTATTATCTGCTGTTTGCAGCTCCTCTGAAGATAGCTGGTGCTGAGGCTGCTCCTATCAGGGCATTGCTGATTGAACGAGATGATCCTATGACTGAAGAGGAAGAGAATCCGCTGATTTCCGTTTAGATATATTCTGATGCAATCTTGAGAATAACAGAAGAGGAGCCGATCGGCTCCTCTATTGATTTGTCAGGATAAACAAAGGATGAGGCTACGCTATTTTATATCTCTTCTGTTGAAGGAATCCAGTGCGGTATAGAGCATACAGGCCAAAGCCACAGCAATATAGACTAGAGAAAACAGCAGAGAAGTTTCGTTGTTATTGACCATACCGTACATTTCCTGTGCAGCGTAGGGGAAGAATTTTGTCGTAAGATTCAAATGATCGAACGGCATAAATTTTATCCATTCAGCCGCTGGTAGGAAGTAGAGTATCTGTTTTGCGATGCTGGTTCCAAAATATGCGGCCATGCTGATACCTACCGAGGCCGCAGTGTTTCTTGTAAGAACCGAAAGCATCAGGGCAAAAGACATGAATACGATTACCTCTATGAAGCGTATACCTTGTTCGGCAAACAGATATAATGCTGGCGACATTGAGTCGGCCTGTCCGCTGATCGCGTAGACATAAGGCGGCATAGTATCAAAACCAAACAACAAGCCATATGACACAAGTGTTATCAGATAGTGAACTATAAGTGCCAAAGCACCAACAGTCAGAAGTGATAATAGCTTAGCCAGGAATATTTTCCAGCGTTTAACAGGCGCTATGATCAGAGACTTGATCGAGCCTGTAGCGATTTCCTGAGATACGGCGCCGCCGGCAAGAATTAATATCATCAGTACGATCATTGTGATGCCAAATGAGGCCATACCATCAAGTGCTGTGGATGCCAGAGATCCGCCGGCGCTGCTGACATCAAGATCATTTTCAGTTTGATAGATCAATACAGCCAGTTCGTTCTCAAGATCACTCTGACGTGAAGGTGTGAGAGGTATAGGACTTCCGGAATTAGAATAATCGAGTCCATCGGCAAGTGAGCGCTTGGTCGTACTGAAAATATTCAAGGTCTCTTGAATCATGTAGGAATTGTTGTTGTTCTCGATGCCGCCGGTCGGATCGATCTTAAACCATAGGTCCAGACGTTCGCTCTCGATTTGCTTGTCGCTCTCGCTCATGTATGAATCAGCAGCGGCAGCTTCCTTCTTTAGTTCGATGAAGGTACTGAAATTTTTATCTATGATCAGCTGCTGATATTTTTCCAGCAGCTCCTGAAGGCGTGTGGCTTCTTCCTTGCTATCGGTATCGTCCTGCTTCTCAAGCTGACGAATCTGTTCCTTGAGCGATACAGTTTCGTAAAGTGTATCTGTCAAATAGTTGTTACTGAACATCAACATGATGCCCTGATCGAGTGCCAGCTCATTGATATCTAAATTGTCCTGATTAGAAGCTATCATCTCCAGCGTTTCTTCATAAGCGGCTGGGTCAGCTTCTTTATCTATACCTTCAAGCCTGGTCTGTAGATTCTCTGCTTCGTCCTCAAGATCATTGATGGTACGCTTCATTTCTTCGCGCATCCATTCCTGATCATCCATGCGGTAATCAACCTGCTCCATCGATTTCTCCTGGATCTTCATCAATGCGCCGAAGCCGATCGTGCCGAAAAGCATAATAGCAGCCATGACCAATATGCTGATCTTCTTGGAGGTTTTGATCATTTCATTTATATATAATGCTTTTATCTTAGTCAATTTTCAGTCCCCCTCCAGTAACTTGAAGGAACGCATCCTCAAGAGAGGAGTCCTGTCTGTTTACACCGTAAAGATTAATGCCTTTGATTGCCAGCAATCTAATTACTGCCGGTACCTTCTCGGTTTCCAGAGTCAAATCAAGGAAGCCGGGATCCAACGTTTTGATATTTTCTTCATAGACCGGTTTGAGCACTTCGGCAGCTTCTTCTGCCTGCGAGGTAATAAAACGATAGACGGCACCCGCTGCGCCGGCGCCGGTGAGCTCGCCGATTGGCTTAACTCCAAGCAGCTGACCTTTGTGGATGATGCCAACGCGATCGCACATCAGCTGCATCTCGCTCAATAAATGGCTGGATACTAAAACCGCTACGTTTTCTTCGTGCGCCAGCTTCTTGAGAATATCACGCAGTTCACGAATGCCGGCCGGATCAAGACCATTTGTTGGCTCGTCCAGAATCAGCAGCTTAGGCTTATGAAGAAGTGCCTGGGCCAGTCCTATACGCTGTTTCATGCCCAGCGAGTATTTTTTAATTTTTTCGTTCAGGCGTGTTTCCATGCCGACCAGTGCGGCGACCTCCTGAATTCTCTCTTTACTGATGCCGTCGTGCAGTCTGGCATACATCTCAAGATTTACTCTACCGCTAAGGTCCTGATAAAGCTCAGGGTTTTCAACAATGCCGCCAAGCTGCGACATAGCATGCTCATAGTCATCTTTCAGATTGCAGCCTGATATTGAGATCGTTCCGCTATCAACTGCCAGGAAACCCATGACCATTTTCAAGGTCGTGGTCTTGCCGGCACCGTTTGGCCCCAGGAAACCGAAAACTTCGCCTGCATTTACTTCGAAGCTGATATCATCGATTATTTTTTTGCGGCCAAAGGACTTGCTGAGCCGCTCGATTGTAAGTATTGACTCCATTTTTTCCCCTTTCACCATTTGGCCGTTTCGGAATATGCGTACGGGCCGTAGTTCGGAGATGGCAGCCACAATGAGGCGTAGACCAGCTTCCATTTGCCATTTTCCTTCTGCAGCATGATCGTATCGCTGGTTTCTTCAACGATTCGGCCGCCCTCTTCATATTCTGATTTGCTTCTATCGACAGCTGTACGGCTCTTAAAAACAACCGTTACCTCGTTGCCGCTGAAGCTGAAGGACTCAAATCGAGCAATCTCCTTAGTGCATTCAATTATTTTTGACATGCCTGCCGTCTGATCGTCTATCGCTGCGTCCAAACGGTTAAGCGCCAGGTCACGTATCCGCTGATTATCAATATACCAGGGCTCAATTTCTGCCTGCATTTTCACTTTGTAGGCTTCGATCTCTTCCTGCGGCATCGGCTCTTCTCCGGTGCGCCATCGTTCTGGCAGCATCATATAGCTGATTTCAGCTGCGGTGTAGTCGCGGCAGATTTTTTCTATCTGCGGCTTCTCGGCTGCCTGCATGAATGCTGATGTTATCAGATAGATCGAAACCGCTATCAGAACAAAAACAGTAAGCAGAATGCCTCTATTTGCTTTCTTAAGTAGTTTTTTCATGTCATCCCCCGACCATGTTCTGTTTGTACAGAGTCGGTATCCTCCTTCGTTTTGCTGGCGACCTGTTCTGGCTGGGTCGCCGGTTAAGCTGTCTGCGTTTGCTTTGTCTATCAAGATATTCATTTTACATTATTATTTAAAGTGTTGCCATTATCCATATAAAAGCGGTAAAGTTTCAAAAGATTTCGTTCTGCTTGCTGCGCTGGCAGATGACTTGCCT
>CAZSLR010000143.1:0-5391 GCA_964607635.1 uncultured Oscillospiraceae bacterium | reverse complement strand
GATTTTGAAAACAAGCTGCCGCGGGGCCGGATAGGTGTTTCCGGCGTCAGAAGAGCTGACCTGGCGCTAAGACTGCAATATGCCGGCATAAGCCGTGACCAGCTTGAGGTAGATGAAAATTACATGGCGCTTTTCGACCGCTGTCTCGAAGCCTGTCCGGAGGGAAGCTGCCTTTATATTCTGCCCAATTACACATCAATGCTGGATTTGAGAGCTGAATTAGCATCTCGTTATGGCCTGCGTGAGTTCTGGCAGCAAAACTGATTTCAAACTGGCCTGTAAACGGATGAGGAGAAATAAATGAAGCTTAGAATATGTCATCTCTATCCTGATCTGCTTAATCTCTATGGAGATAGGGGCAATCTCATAACGCTGGAGCGCCGCTGCGCCTGGCGTGGTATTGAATGCGAGATCGAGCCGATTACGATCGGGCAGAGCTACGATCGAAGCAAATATGATATCGTCTTCATGGGCGGCGGACAGGATTATGAGCAGAATCTGCTCTATGATGATCTCTATAATCAAAAGGGTCAACAGATCCGTGATGGGGTCGAGGATGGACAGGTCATGCTCGCTGTCTGCGGCGGCTATCAGCTGCTTGGACATTATTATGAGGAGCAGGACGGTAAGCGGGTCGATGGTCTTGGCATTATTGATTTCTATACCAGAGGCGAATCGGGACGTATAATCGGAGATATCGTTGTTAAGAGTGAATTTCTTGAGGCTCAGGGACTTGAACCGATTCTTGTAGGCTTCGAGAATCATTCCGGCCGTACCTGGCTCGGCGAGACTGTCAGACCTCTGGCCATAGTTCAGAAGGGCGGCGGCAATAATGGTACTGATGGTACAGAGGGTGTGGTCTACCATAATACAGTCGGTACCTATATGCACGGCAGCTTCCTGCCCAAAAATCCTGCCATGGCTGATTGGTTTATACTAACCGCCTTGCAAAGACAGGGCAACAACTTGCAGAAATTGCCAGAATTAGATGACGAACTGGCTCAAAATGCAAGAAAGTATATTATGACTTGCAAATAATCCTTGACAATAACTGATCCTCAGCGCTAAAATATCATATGTAAGTTGAGCAAAGGCGTTCCACCGTGTACTTTACTGTGGACGCCTTTCGTTGTTTAAAACGATAGCGGGAGGATACTATTATGCGCAACTATTCCAGAGGAGATATTATCGATATGGTCGAGAAGCAGGATGTCAGATTCATCCGGCTTCAGTTTACAGATATTTTCGGCATCCTGAAAAATGTCGCGATCACGCCAGGACAGCTGGAGAAGGCGCTGGACGATCAATGTATGTTCGACGGTTCATCGATCGAGGGCTTCGCCCGGATCGAAGAGTCAGACATGTACCTTAAGCCTGATCTGAACAGCTTCGTCGTGTTCCCATGGCGCCCGCAGCAGGGCAAGGTCGCACGCATGATCTGCGACGTATACACTCCAGAGGGCAAGCCTTTTGCCGGGGATCCGCGTTATATATTAAGACGTACGATCGAGCAGGCCCGTCAGATGGGCTTCGAGTTCCAGGTCGGGCCTGAGTGTGAGTTTTTCCTCTTCCATCAGGATGAGCTCGGCAAGCCAACAAACATTTCACATGATGAGGGTGGTTATTTCGATCTTGAGCCGATTGGGCAAGGTGAGGATGTTCGACGTGAGATCGTGTTCGCGCTCGAGGATATGGGCTTCGAGATCGAGGCCTCGCATCATGAGGTGGCGCCCGGGCAGCATGAGATCGATTTCAGATTTGATGAAGCGCTGGCAACTGCCGACAATATTATGACCTTCAAGCTCGCGGTCAAAGCAGTTTCGCGGCGCTATGGCATGCATGCGACCTTCATGCCCAAGCCGGTCTTCGGCATCAATGGCTCAGGCATGCATACAAATATGTCGCTATCGAAGAATGGTGTCAACGCCTTCTACGATCCGCAGCAGGAGGATGGTCTGTCTCTGACCGCCCGCCAGTTTATAGCTGGTCTGATGGAGCATGCCCGTGGCATCTGCGCGATCACCAATCCGCTTATCAATTCATATAAGAGATTAGTGCCTGGCTATGAGGCACCATGCTACATTGCCTGGTCGGCCAAGAACAGGAGCCCGCTGATCAGAATACCGGCGTCCAGAGGAAACGGTACACGTATTGAGCTGAGAAGTCCGGATCCGTCCTGTAATCCTTATCTGGAGCTGGCGCTTTGTCTTGCTGCTGGTCTTGATGGTATCAAGCGTGGTCTCGAGCCCTGTGCTCCAACTGATGTCAACATTTACAAATTGACAGAGCAGGACCGTCAGGAATGCAATATCGGTCAGCTGCCGGCCGATCTCAATGAAGCCCTGGATGCGATGGAGGCTGATAGTCTGGTTAGAGATGTTCTGGGCGATCATGTCACAGATCGTTATCTCAAGGCTAAGCGTCAGGAATGGAATGAATACAGAATCAGCGTCAGCCAGTGGGAGCTTGACAGGTATCTGCATCAGTTCTAATAGCGGCTTGAAATCAGCGATAAATCTCAGGACATTAAATCTTCAACGAGGGAGGTGAGGACAGATGCGTCAGCTGATAATTGCTTTTGCCGATATGGAACTGGCGCATAAGGTCCGCACTCTTCTTAGAGGCTGCGGTATCAGCGCCGATGAGGTCTGTGTATCAGCCGCTGCCGTGCTGCAATGTGTAGGCAGAATGAGCGACGGCGGGCTAGTGCTCTGTCCGGCCGCTCTGCCTGATATGTCAGCCTCGGGTTTGATGGAGCTTCTGCCGGAAACCTTCGATATGCTGGCTGTGGTCAGCTCGAGGCAGCAGACTATGTTTGAACGGCCCGGCATGTTTGTTTTGACGCAGCCTTTTCAGACGGATACGCTGGCTGACAGCATACGCCAGATATTAGATACAAGGCAGCTCAGCCATGGCCGCCATCGATCGGACAAACATTCTCCAGCAGAACTTACAAGCAAGCAGCGCAGTCAGGAAGAAGAGAAGATGATCGCGCAGGCGAAGTATCTTCTGATGAATCGTAAGAAATTCAGCGAGCCGGAGGCGCATCGATATTTACAGCGTAAGAGCATGGAGAGTGGTATTCGTATGGCTGATCTGGCCAGGCGGATCCTAAGCAACTACTAGGAGTATTCAATGACGGATATTTTGGATTTGAAATTTACGAAGATGCATGGCATCGGCAATGACTATATTTATATATTTACCGGAGACTTAGGCCCGGAGGGAGAACCAGAATGGTGCGGAGATCAGGAGGCTGTTGGCGCGATCGCCAGGCTGCTGAGCGACCGCCATTTTGGTATTGGCTCAGATGGTCTGGTTCTGATGAGACCGTCATCCTCTGCTGACATCATGATGGACATGTATAACAGCGACGGCTCGCGCGGAATGATGTGCGGCAACGCTATCCGCTGCGTCGCCCGCTATGTTTATGAGCGCGGACATGTGGTCAAGAAGGATATGATGATCGAGACTCTGTCCGGCATCAAAGCCCTTGAGCTGACGATTGCAGATGGCAAGGTAAGCTCGGTAACAGTTGATATGGGCAAGCCTGAATTTTCGCCAGCAGCTATTCCTGTGAGCTTCCCCGGTGATCGGATGATCAATCAGGCTATTGAAGTGGCAGGACAAGTCTGGCAGGCAACGGCTGTCTCTATGGGCAATCCACATGCCGTTGTGTTTGTTGATGATCCTGAAGCTCTTGAGCTCGAGAAGATCGGGCCGGATTTTGAGAATCACTCTTTGTTTCCGCAGCGAATAAATACTGAGTTTGTTCAGGTGCTTGGTCCTAAGCATCTGCGTATGCGTGTTTGGGAGCGCGGGTCGGGCGAAACTATGGCCTGTGGTACCGGTTCCTGTGCCAGTCTGGCCGCAGCCAGTATAAATGGTCTTTGCGAGCGCGAGGCTGTGGTCACGCTAAATGGCGGCGACCTGCATATCTGCTGGCATGAGATGAACGACCACATATACATGACAGGACCCGCGTCATTTGTTTTTGACGGCGGCGTCAGAGTTCGCCTGCAGCCCTCTGCAACAGAAGGAGCAAGCTGGACGTCGGCTTTTGCCAGTGATATCAATTAGTACTTTCTATTTTTCGATTTATATACCGGCAAAAGCCGGGGTCAGGAGTTTATATGATCAGGGTCAACAATAATTATCTGAAGCTGCCCGGCAGCTATCTCTTCTCGGAGATCGCGGCCCGTATTCGCAAGTATAACGAGAACGAGCCCAGGCAGGAATTGATTCGCCTCGGTATCGGTGATGTTACCAGACCGTTGGCTCCGAGTGTGGTCGCGGCGCTGCATGCTGCCGTCGATGATGAAGCGCGTGCGGAGAGTTTCTATGGTTATGGGCCTGAAAACGGTTATGAGTTCTTGCGCAGCCGCATTGCTGAGGTTCATTACGCAGCGCGTGGTGTTAAGCTTGAGCTTGATGAGATTTTTATCGGTGACGGAGCCAAGAGCGATACCGGTAATATCGGTGATATCTTCGCGGCTGATACAACGGTCGCTGTCTGTGATCCGGTCTATCCGGTCTATGTCGATACAAACGCCATGGCCGGGCGCGCCGGCGATCTGCAGCCGGATGGCCGCTGGAGCAATCTGACATATCTTCACTGTACCGCGGATAACGGCTTCGTGCCGGAGCTGCCATCAGAGAACAAGCCGGCACCTGAGCTGATTTATCTTTGCTTCCCGAATAATCCGACAGGATCAGTTATTACTGCTGACCAGCTTAAGGAATGGGTCGATTATGCCAGACGTCATGGCTCGATCATTCTCTACGATGCTGCTTACGAAGCATTCATCACCGAGGATCTGCCGCATAGTATTTTTGAGATCGAAGGAGCACGTGAATGTGCAATTGAGTTTTGCAGCTTCTCTAAGCTGGCTGGTTTCACCGGTATCAGGCTTGGCTACACTGTTGTGCCGAAGGAGCTGAAGGTCGGCGGTGTTGAGGTCAGGAAGCTCTGGTCGCGCAGACAGTCAACTAAGTTCAACGGTGCGTCTTATTTGACACAGCGTGCCGGTGAGGCTGTTTTCTCGGAGCAGGGTCAGCGTGAGATCAGAGAGACGATCGCCTATTATCAGCGTAATGCCAGAACTATTTATGACGGGATCAGCCGTCTGGGCTGGGATGTCTATGGAGCGGTCAACGCACCGTATATCTGGCTGAAAACACCAGATCAGATGGGTTCATGGGATTTCTTCGACTATATGCTGAATCAGGCGGGCATCGCCGGCACTCCGGGCAGCGGCTTCGGACCCTGCGGTGAAGGCTATTTCAGGCTTACAGCTTTTGGCAGTGATGTTAAGACAGCGGAGGCTGTATCCAGGATCAGCCAATTGTTCTAATTTGCATGAAATTTTCTGTTTGTGAACTTGCAATTTT
>CAZSLR010000142.1:0-5436 GCA_964607635.1 uncultured Oscillospiraceae bacterium | reverse complement strand
TACTTGGCCTTAACATCCTCAGTCATTTTTCTGAAGCTGGATTGAACACCGTTCCAGATCTCATCAAGACTGTAAGTCCAGATATTGTCGATGTAGCTGTTTTCCCAATCGAAGCTTCCGGAAGCTATCGGGAAATTGTCAGGACCGATCAGCACAGTCTTGATTCTGGTTGAACCAAGCTCCATACCAACAGAAGTCTGACCGTTTAGAATCGCGGATTTGATTTCAGCTGTATTACCCATAATAAACTCTCCTTTCAGAATTCACGGCTATTATACCAAATATAGCACGGAGAGGCACGTGGATAAATACAACGTCTTCTGCAGTGTTTGCAATATTTTCAGCCGTTTCGATACTCGTTGGCGCTCACGCCGACATATTTCTTGAAGCTCCTGGAAAAATGACCTGTATCGCTGTAGCCTACAGCTTCACTGATATCGGCAATTGTCAGATGCTCCTTGGCGCTATCCCGCAGGAGCCTCTTTGCCGTTTCAATTCTGGCAGCGTTCAGCAGATCATAATATTTCTTGCCTGTATGCTTGTTAAGGAGCTTGGAGAGATGCCACTGCGAAACATAGCAGTGATCAGCGACCTCCTGCAGCGAGAGCTTGGTCTGATGATTATCCTCGATATAGCTTAGCGCACGGCGCACAATGTAGCTGCTGGCACTGCTGTTTTTGTCGGCAGTTTCATCATCCGGCTGGCGGTCTCGTAATATTGCAGCCATACTGCTCATCGCTTCATTTATTTCATCCATCCTCGAAGGCTTAAGCAGCAGTCTGTGAACACCAAGCCGAACGGCTTCCTGTGCATAGGAGAAATCGCGATAGCCGGTCAGCACAGTCACCAGGAGCTCCGGAAACTCACTTCTCAATCCCGCCAGCATACTGAGCCCATCCTGATCGGGCATGCGGATATCAGTAAAAACGATATGAGGATCATTATCGATGATGGCCTGACGCCCAGAGGCAGCATCATGTGCCGAGGCGATGACCTCACAGCCGAAACCAGTCCAATCGACCAGCTTCTTAAGTCCCTCCACGATGATCGCTTCATCATCTATCAGCACTACCCGATACATTTTTGCCTCCAAAATATACTATCTAATATCCAGGCAAGGCTTTTGCCAGGATGCTTGTTCTATTTTATCCCTTGACCGCGCCAACTGTCATGCCGCGGATAATGTTCTTCTGAAGTACAATATAGACCAGAAGCACAGGTACGACAACCAGTACGACCGACGATGCCATCAGGCCATAGTTCACGCCGGCCTGCGAGCTGATTTCGTTCAGGAGCAAAGTGATCGTCTTCTCCTTAGGATAACGCAGGAAGAAGGTCTGCGTGAAGAGGTCGTTGTAGGACCAGAGGAATGTGAAGATCGCCACAGTGGCAAAAGACGGCCTCGCTACCGGCAGTATGATTTTGCCGAATATCTGGAAGATATTGGCGCCGTCGATGAAGGCTGATTCCTCAAGATCCATCGGTACGCTGCGGATGAAGCCCATCAGAACAATAATGGCAAAAGAAATGTTACCTGCGACCTGAGGCAGAATAACAGAGATCAGAGAAAGCAGCCTGTTGCCTGTACTGGCAAGCCCCCAGGTGACCTGCAGTCGAAATACAGGAATAATGGTTGAAAAAACCGGGAACATCATGCTTGCCAGAATCAACATATGCAGAAGTTTGCGGCCATGGAAGCGATATCTGACCATGCCATAAGCCGCCAGCCCCGCCAGCAGAATTACCACGATGGTTACTACGGCGGATATTATGATACTGTTGGCATATGCGTTCTTAAAATCAGCTCGTTCAAAAGCCAGCACATAGTTGTCTAGTGTGAAGCCATCTCTGCCCGGCCAGGGAATCGAGAACGAGTCTGATCTGATCAATCCCTTCTCGCGAAAAGAGTTAATGATTACCCAGAAGAACGGGTAGAGAGTTGTTAGCCCCCAGAAGGTCAAAATCAGATAGATTATCCCCTGCGACGGTCTGTATTTGCTTCTTCGGCGCAAACCGTCCCTATCCAGCCCCAACGCTTCATTTATATATTGCTGCTCAGTCATAACAGTCTCCTCAATGAATCATGTTTTCTAATGGCATATTCAGCAGAGTAGATCGAGGCTTACTGGCCCCTCACTCTAATAGTCTTTTTCTTTGAATAACTTATTGGCCAGCTGTGAGAGCACAACACCAAGCACAACAATTACAACGGCAATGGCAGAGCCATAATCGACATCGGCACGTATGAAGGTCTGATTATACATATATGTACCGGTCAGCCAGGATCTATCCATTGGGATGCCCTGCCCCATCATGACCCAGGGCAGATCGAAAACTTTAAGCGCACCAGTGATTGCCAGAATCAGGCAGGTGAAGAGCACGTTACGCAGCAATGGCAGAGATATGTACCAGGTCGTTCTCCAGCCGTCAGCACCATCAAGCGAGGCAGCCTCATAGATCTCCGAAGAGATATTTCCCAGACCTGTCACCATGATCACGAAGTAGAAGCCAACATACTGCCATATGACAGGAAGCAGCATCGTCAGGAGAAAATGCTTCTCATCCTTCCAATCAATATTATCAACGATCAGTCCAAGCTTTATCAGCAGCTGATTGAGCATACCGCCCTTGAAGAGAAAAATCAGATTGAACATCAGACCAAGTGCGGTACCGCTGATTACTATGGGGAAGAAATAAACTGTACGGAAAAGCTCGGCGCCTTTTCTTATCCGGTCGACCAGAAGTGACAAACCTAATGCTATTCCCACCTGAAATACAATTGTCGCAAGAATCAAAAAACCCGTATTTTTAAGAGCAGTCAGCATGCTTGGGTCCTGCGCCATTTTCAGATAATTGCTGTACCATGGCTGATTAAGCTCGCCAGCCGCTGTACCCAATCCGGAAATCTCCACGAAGCTGTTAAGAATATTTTTCACAAAAGGATAGTGTAAGAATATCAACATGAAGGCAAAAGCCGGTATCAGAAATACTAGCAAGGGTGACTTCTTCTTGTAAATTACTGAATTCATATAGTTAACCGCCTTAGGAAAATGAGGGCCGGACCTCACTTATGATTCGTCCGGCCCTCTTCGCCACGAAATTAGTATTATTTCAATTGATGTCTAAATAAATACTCAGATAGTCTTATTGCAGGGCTAGAGCTGAATCTATGGCTTCTTCAGCAGTAATTTTGGCTGTAACAATGTTTTTGACATTGGCGAAGAGATCGCCTCTGGCTTCAGCAGACATGCTATCTTGAACCGCACCAACCAGACCGGTGGCACCAGCTGCCATCTCAATAGCGCTGAGCTGCAATTCATCAAGATCATCACTGGGGATAACACCATTCTTCAGAGCCGTTACAGAGGTTGTTGCGAAGACTGAGACAACTTCGTCAGAGGTCATATGCTCAACGAACTTAACTGCAGCATCGCGTTTTTCAGGATCATCCCAGGCCTTCTTGGTGATGTAGTAGCCCATAGAGATACCACCAACCAGATCAGTTGCCTTGCGGTCACCATTACCAGGTACATATGAGAGGGCGAAATCTTCAAGATTATCAGCGTTGTTTTCCTGGAAATAACCGATCTTCCAGCTGCCATCGATCAGGAAGGCTGCATCGCCGTCTGCCAACAGCTGAACTGTTTCAGCGTCAGATGCGGTCAGAGTATTAGAAGGGAGATATCCTGCGTCATAAAGAGCTTTGATGTCATTGAGGCCTTCTGCCCATTTCTGGCCAACAGCGTCATCAGATGCTTTGGGCAGTTCAAGGTGATTATCAATACTGCCTCTATTATAAACCGCAAACTCAAACCAGTAATGAGGAACCTCCTGCAGAGATACTGCTACAGGTGTGAAGCCGGCAGCCTTGATCTTCTCACAGTCAGCCATAAATGCATCCCAGCTGTAGTCAGCACCGGGAACTTCAACACCGGCCTCAGCCAGTACTTTTTTGTTAATGAACAAGCTCTCCCAGAATCCATTTACAGGCACGGTATAGACCTTGTCGTCAACTGGTGATGGAACGAGCAGATCTTCTTTCATATTACCGGCATAGTCCGGGTATTCCTTGCGGATATCTTCGAGCGAAACGACCTTGCCAGCTTCGACGATCGGATTGGCGTCAACACCATTGAAGTAGAACAGAACGTCCGGCTCGGTTCCAGCTTCGAAATCTGTCATGACCTTCGATTTCCACTCTTCATCAGAGGTAGCTGAAGCGTCTAGAACCTTGTTTCCTGTTGTTCCTTCGTAGCTCTTGATTGCTGCTTCATAATTACTTCTGTTGCCGTCATCACCGCCGTACGAGGTAACTACTGTGATCTCAACCGGTCCTGCCGGAGCCTCGTTGCCTGTAGTTGTCTCAGATGACTCGTCGGGCTTGGCTGTCGTTGTCTGATCAGCCGGTTTCGTTGTTGTAGTCTCTGAACCGCCGCAACCGGCCGCCAGAGATAGAACCATGATCAAAGCAAGTGCTGTCGCAAGTATTCTTTTCATTGTCAGTCCTCCATCTTATTATTTTCTTCGAAGAAATGCGTTTGAGGTTATACATAATAACCATCTGCCATTATTATAGGCCGCCTCCATTTGTACAATAAGTGCAGGACTTGCCGTTTTTTGTCTCTTATTGTTTCACTCACATTGGAATTCTTATTTTTGCCAGGATCCTGCCGGGCCTCAGCTGCTCGATCGCAAGACCACTGCCGGCACCATACATGATTCTGAGTCTCTGATTGACATTTCTGATACCTACACTGGAATTACTGCTGTCTCCAGATAGAAGCTCATCTATAGTCTGCCGGTCCTGATCAGTAAATAATCCATCGTTTTCTACTTCAAGCACGAGCTCAGTTTTCAGCTTATAAGCCCTGATGATCAGATCTCCCTGTTGTAGCTGGGCTATGCCATGTTCGATGGCGTTCTCGACGATCGGTTGCAGGATAAGACTGGGAACATTACAGCTAAGTAGAGATGTGTCGATTTCCTTACTGACATTCAACCTGCTGCCAAAACGCTGCTTGATAATATGCAGATAGGCATCGACATAATTAAGCTCTGATCTCAGATCAACGACCGCACTGTCACTTCTGGCAGTAGCCGCGCCAAGCATGATCGCAAGAGCGTCGATCATCTCAGAGACCTTGTCGTTTTGAGCGAGTCTGGCCTCCCAATTGATGATCTCAAGTGTATTGTTGAGAAAATGAGGATTGATCTGCGACCGCAGCGCCTTGATTCTGGCCTCCTGCAGAGCCTGCTGCTCCTCATATATACGTTTGAACTGGTGATCCAACTGGACTGACATGTTATTGAACTGCTGCGTCAGGCAATAAAACTCGCGGTTTCGCGGCAGCTCTTCTACCTGATAACCGCGCCTTCCCTGCTCGATCTCAGCCGTAGCCGCGACCAGCCGGTCCGCCGGAATAGTAACATGCCGGT
>CAZSLR010000141.1:1825-5469 GCA_964607635.1 uncultured Oscillospiraceae bacterium | reverse complement strand
CTGACAAAATTCCTTTTATCAATAGATGGTATTTGATTTGGTGCGGATGACAGGACTTGAACCTGCATGCTCATCGCACTGGAACCTAAATCCAGCGTGTCTGCCAATTCCACCACATCCGCGTATTCGGCCGGCATTTTCCCGGCCGTTTTGACCTGTCTAATTATACGTAGACAGACCTGTTTCGTCAATGCTGTTATTCATCTAATTTCAATACACTCATGAAGGCCTCCTGCGGAACTTCTACGTTGCCGACCTGGCGCATTCTCTTCTTGCCTTCCTTCTGCTTTTCGAGCAGCTTCTTCTTACGTGTTATATCGCCGCCATAACATTTGGCAAGAACATCCTTACGGAAGGCTCTGACGGTTTCACGCGCGATGACCTTGCCTCCGATGCAGGCCTGCACTGGTATTTCAAACTGATGCCTGGGGATATTATCCTTAAGCTTCTCAGCCATTCGTCTTGCTCTGGCATAGGCCTTCTCACGATGGACGATGAAGGAGAGGGCATCTACAACTTCATTATTAAGCATGATATCCAGCTTAACGAGATCAGACTTCATATAATTCTTAAACTCATAATCGAGTGAGGCATAGCCTCGGGTCCTAGATTTAAGTGCGTCGAAGAAATCGTATATGATCTCATTGAGCGGCATCTCATAATGCAGTATTACTCTATTTGCGTCCATGTACTCCATATTTATATATGTCCCGCGACGATCCTGACAAAGCTCCATGATACTGCCGACATAATCCTTGGGTGTCATGATTGTAGCGTTGACGATCGGCTCTTCCATACTGTCAATTTCTGACGGATCAGGCATATTGGTCGGATTGTCCAGCCAGGATGATTCTCCATCAATTTTGTTGAGACGATACACAACAGACGGGGCAGTTGATATCAGCTCAAGCTGGAACTCACGTTCAAGACGTTCTTGTACTATTTCATAATGAAGAAGTCCCAGGAAGCCACAACGGAAGCCGAAGCCAAGAGCCGCTGAGGTTTCCGCCTCAAATGACAAGGCGGCATCGTTTAGCTGCAGCTTTTCCAATGCGTCACGCAAATCAGGATAACGCGCTCCGTCTGTGGGATATAGACCGCAGAAAACCATCTGTCGAACAGGCTTATATCCAGGGAGCGTTTCTTTTGCCGGGTTATCTGCTTTTGTGACAGTATCGCCTACTGCAGTGTCACGGACATTTTTGATACTAGCGACTATATAACCAACATCACCAGCGAGCAACTCCTCTGCCGGCTGCATCTCGCCAGGACGGAAATAGCCTAGCTCATTAACTATGAACTCCTTGCCTGTATGCATCATACGGATACGATCGCCAAGCTTGACTGAGCCTTCCTTGATATTCAAGTGAACAATAACGCCCTTATAGCTGTCATACTTCGAATCAAATACCAGAGCACGCAGAGGCTTCTCCTCGTCACCCTGTGGGCAGGGCAGATATTGAACGATTTTCTCAAGAACATCTCTGATATTGATATTGCTCTTGGCTGAGATTTCAGGCGCGTAGCTGGCGTCGAGACCAATTACATCCTCGATTTCTTTCCGTACTACGTCTGGCTGAGCAGAAGGCAGGTCGATCTTATTGATTACTGGCAGTATCTCCAGGTCGGAATCAAGTGCCAAATAAACATTGGCCAGAGTCTGAGCCTCAATACCCTGTGCCGCATCAACAACAAGAATAGCACCGTCGCAGGCTGCCAGCGTTCTTGATACCTCATAATGAAAATCGACATGACCTGGTGTGTCGATCAAATTGAGAGTGTAGATCTCTCCATCATCTGCCTTGTAGGCCATGCGGACAGCCTGAGCTTTGATGGTTATACCGCGCTCACGCTCAAGGTCCATGTTATCAAGTACCTGACTCTGCATCTCACGCGAGGTCAGCACACCTGTTAATTCGATCATTCTGTCAGCAAGTGTTGACTTGCCGTGATCAATATGGGCAATAATACAGAAATTTCTTATTTTTTTCTGTCTCTCGGATGGCATTGTTAAATCATGTCTCCTTCTTGGTTTGCAGATCATCTGCAGTTCTTTAATTACGGGCAGTTAGCCCGCTTCATTATTCTTAGCAAGCAATCGATATTTTTTAAGGTTTGCCGAATTGTTCAAACGGGTAGAATCTCAGAAGAACCTCGCCTATGATCTTGTCTTCGGGAATCGGTCCGATGCTGCGGCTGTCCTTGCTGATGCCACGGTTGTCGCCCATCACGAAATACTCATCCTCAGCCAGTTCTATTTCCATTTTGTCCTCGTCAGTAAGGAAACTGGTTCGACCATCAGTATAAGTGCCAACAGGCAAGTACGACTCATTGATCTGGCTGCCATTACGATAAACCGCACCGTCGTGGATCTCAATGAGATCACCGGGCTTGCCTACCACACGTTTGATGATATTCGGCCCTGCTTCTTCCTCATGTCCTCTGAGTCCGTCTGTACTTACCGTAACTATATCGCCATAATCTATACCGCCAAAATACTTACTGACCTTCTCAACCAGAAGCTGGTCATTATCATGAAGCGTTGGCAGCATCGACTCTCCAACCACAGCATTTCTCTGAATCACAAATACTACCAGAAAAAGCCCGATCAGTACAGCGGCCAATATATATTTCAACCAGTCCAACAGCTCCATCAAAGGATCAACTTCCTTTTGACGCTGTTTTGCGGCGGTGATGTCTTTTGCCGGCATATCTTCTGCTTGCTCCTTATTCAATCCTGATCGCTTCCTTCCGTCTCCTGCTGAATTCTCGGATCGATCAGAAGTCCGAGCTCTTCGAGCTGGGCCTGATCAACATCACCTGGCGCGTCTGTCATCAGACAAGATGAATTCTGAACCTTCGGGAAGGCGATAACATCCCTGATGCTCTCACTATGTGTCAGCAGCATAACGAGTCTATCCAGTCCGAAGGCCAGACCACCATGTGGCGGAACACCATATTTGAACGCTTCCAGCAGATAGCCGAATCTGTTCCAGGCCTGCTCCTCGCTGAAACCAAGTAAAGTGAACATTTTCTGCTGCAGCTTCTGATCATGAATTCTGATACTGCCGCCGCCAAGCTCGGTTCCGTTTAGAATTATGTCATAGGCCTTGGCTCTGACAGCACCCGGATCGGTCTCCAGCAGTTCCATATCCTCATCCTTAGGGCTGGTAAAAGGATGGTGCTTCGCGACATAGCGGCCAGCCTCTTCATCATGCTCAAGCAACGGGAAGTCCGTGACCCATAGCAGCTTGTAATCGTCATCGTTATACATATTCATCCGCTTGGCTACCTCGCAGCGGAGCTGACCAAGCGCATCGAATACGACCTCATTCTTGTCAGCAACGATCAGAAGCAGATCGCCGGCCTGCGCGCCTGCACGCTCTGCCATCTTCTGTACAAGATCTGTATCAACAAATTTCAGGATAGAACCACGCGGCTTCTCCTCAACAGTCAGCCAGGCCAGGCCTTTTGCCCGGTATGTTTTTACATACTCACCAAGCGAATCAATTTCCTTGCGGCTGAGCGAGGAACCATCAGGTACCGCGATCATACGCACACTGCCGCCGCCAGCGATAGCATCGCTGAAGACCTTGAAGCTGTTTTCAGCAACGAGATCTGAAATATCCTTCAGCTCCGTGCCG
>CAZSLR010000141.1:0-1815 GCA_964607635.1 uncultured Oscillospiraceae bacterium | reverse complement strand
CCGATCCTGAGATCCGGCTTGTCAGAGCCGTAGCGTTCCATAGCCTCATGCCAGCTAAGTCTGGGCAAGGGCAGCTCGATCTCTATGTCCATGATCTCGCTGAAAAGTCTCTTGAGGAAGCCTTCATTTACAGCGATAACATCTTCCATATCTACAAAAGCCATCTCAAGATCTATTTGCGTAAATTCAGGCTGTCTGTCTGCACGCAGGTCTTCATCACGGAAGCAGCGGGCTATTTGCATGTAGCGGTCATAACCGGACAGCATCAGCAGCTGCTTATAGAGCTGCGGAGACTGCGGCAAGGCAAAAAACTGTCCCGGGAACACTCTGCTTGGAACCAGATAATCGCGTGCGCCTTCAGGAGTACTTCTGATCAGCATCGGAGTTTCAATCTCCAGAAATCCGCTCTCATCATAATAATCACGGGTCAGCTTGGTGATCCTATGTCTTAGCATCATTTTGCTCTGCATATCGGGTCGGCGCAGGTCAAGATAACGATACTTCAGCCTCAATGATTCCTTGGTATCTATATCCTCCTCAATGTAAAAAGGCGGTGTATTTGATTCACTTAGAATGCGCAGCTCGCTGACAAGCAGCTCGACCTGACCAGTCTTCATATTGGGATTAGCAGCCTCACGCATGCGCAGAGTACCGGTCGCAGCGATAACATACTCGCTTCTGACCTGTGCCGCCTTCTCCTGAGCATCCACCGGACTGGTTTCATCTATCAGCAGCTGAACCTCACCGCTTCTGTCTCTGAGCGTAATGAAAACAAGTCCACCAAGATCTCTCTGTTTGTGACACCAGCCCATCAAGGTAAGCTGCTGACCAATCATGCTCTCATCGAGCTCAGCGCATCTGCATGTTCTCTTCATTCCCTGCATTGTTTCTGCCATATTAAACACTCCCGTATCTTGAAAATCTGACTTATGATGTCAGTGTTCGCTTCTGTCTTCTTTTACACTGATTCTTATATATTCTGATGCTCAGCCAGCAGCTTCTCTGCTTGCTCGAAGCTGACCTCAGTTTCATTGTGCTCTGTCATATCCTTCAACCTGATTTTACCAGCTGAGATCTCATCATCACCAATTACCGTACTGAATCTGAAGCCCTGTTTACCGGCATACTTCATCTGAGCCTTGAGGCTGCGGCCCATCAGATCTGTTTCAGCCCTGATGCCTTGACTTCTCAGCTTCCAGGTCCATTTGCGAGCCTGATCACCGGCATCACCAAGAGCGGCTATATAAATTGATGGTCTGGCAGGCTCAGGCAGCGCTGCCTGCTGCTGCTCCAGCTCCATCAGCAGTCTCTCAACACCCAGCGCGAAGCCGATACCAGGGGTTGGCTGGCCGCCGACCTGCTCAACAAGTCCATCATAGCGCCCGCCACCACAGATCGTGCCTTGGGTCCCAACATGCTCAGAAACAAATTCAAAAACAGTCCTGGTATAATAATCCAGGCCGCGTACGATGCCCTTGTCCACAGTATATTTGATATCCAGCTCTTCAAGATGCTTGCAGAAGCCATCAAAATGTGTCTGACAATCTGGACAAAGATTGTCTAGCAGCGCTGGTGCTTCACGAACTATAGGCTTGCAGCCCGGCTCCTTGCAGTCGATGATGCGCAGAGGATTTCTGTCATATCTGGACTGACAGGTCTCACACAGATCATTAAGATGCGGCGCAAGATGATCCTTGAGCTTCTGATTGTATTCAGCTCGGCAAACAGGGCAGCCGATACTGTTAATCCGCAGGCTGGTTTCCTTCAGGCCCAGCTCGCGGGGGGCAAGCTCACCGCCAAGGGCGAGGCCGGGAT
>CAZSLR010000140.1:0-5483 GCA_964607635.1 uncultured Oscillospiraceae bacterium | reverse complement strand
TACGGTACTTGAAGGTAAAGGCTCAATTATTTGGTCTGATGCAGAGCAAGAACATGCTCTGGATATTCAGCAAGGTGAGTCTGTACTGATGCCGGCTGTAATTAACTCCTGGAGTATCGAAGGCGACCTGGTCTTACTCAAAGCATCATTACCTGTTCAGATCTAGATTCAGATATTTAGTTGATACCAAACATTAATAGCGATCACAAATAATGATTCACAATGGCAAAAGCCGGTCAGCTTGACCGGCTTCTTCTTCTCCTGCTAAGTTCTAGTCTAATGTCTTCACCAAAAAACCTATAGATCGAGTAGTTACCCATAAGCCTGCTAAGCAGGCGTTCGTCATATACCTGTTTAAGCGAAGCTGCATCTGCGTTGCTTGAGATCACTGTGTGGAGTCCAGGCGCTAATCTGCGGTCTATCAATGTCAGGAGCTCTGAATAACGAGCACCGCCTCTGGTTTCAGTTCCCAGATCGTCGATCAACAGCAACCTGGCATGCATTATACTGTCAAACAAAGTTGTTATCTGCTCAAGTCTTACGGGTTCAGGATTGAACGAGTTTTGCAGAACTCTAAGCTCATTTAAAATTTCAAACAGCTCTGGGGAACTGACATAAAACACAGTTTCGCCTCTGTTGAGCATCTCGTTGGCCAGACATGCCATCAGAAAGCTCTTTCCTGTTCCTGGCTTACCAAGAAACAACAAATTGTCCTGTCCTCCGGATTTTTCCGAGGCATCAACTGGCAGAGATATCCTGTCCGCGAAATTCAAAACAGCCTCTTTGATCGCAATTATATTACTGCGAGGGCTGGCATTATTATCATCATTTATAGCCTTATTTGAAAAAAGCTCGGGATCGAAATCTTCGAAGGTTATATCCTTGAGAGCCTTCAAATTGGCATGATCGACCAGAAGCGGCATTATTGTTCTTCTATAGCATATGCACTTCCTATTACCTTCTAATCCTGTATCGTGGCATATTTTACACTCATATTTTGGCTGGTCGAAATTCTGATCAATATCATGATCAGATAAAAAACGTGCTCTTGAAATCAACAGCCTTTCGCGTCTCGTTTCTGCTTCCTTTGGTCTGTCAGGATCTATCGCCTCGAACAGCAGATCGGCACCTGCAACAGCTATTTCCCTATCCAACTGTTCCAAAGCCGGGTACTGTCCATAGATGTCAGACTGTGTCTTTCTTCGCAGTCGGTCAGCACGGTCACGACGTTCTTCATAGATCGCTGCTATAGCTTTATTGACCGATTGATTCATTCTTCACCAGCCCCCTTAACCTTATCCTTGGTCAATGGTTCATAAAACTCATTAAGAAAATCCTCACTATAGTCTCTTTGTGAAAAATTACCAATATTGCCTACTCCGGTAGCACTGCCTTTAGCCGCAGACGCCGCACCATATTTTGCTGCTTTATCTGCCTCGTATGCATTAATAGCAACAACCTCTCGCAGCTGATGTGAAAACCATTCCTGCAATATTCTATCGATATAGGCCAGATTAGGCTGCGACAGTTTAACCGTCTTCCTCAGAGCTATCTCAATTATATCGAAATCATAGCCCATTTTCTCGACCCAGCGGCTGACGATCTCTTCATCATATTCAGTCATGCTCTTACGAAGCTTCCGCCCAACCTTTTTTGTTATCTGCTTGATTTTTTCATAAGAAACAAAATAGTCATTCAGATCCTGGTAGGTTATGATTTTTCTTATTGACCAGTTTTCCGCGACTTTTGCAATATAGGCCCGGTTATCAAGCTTATTCCTACGGGAACATTCTTGAAAAAGCGCATAGACGACCTCAGGCTCGAAGTGATATCTATCAAACCAGCTGTCAATCTCAGCATACCAGGATGGTGACATCAGTCCTTGAAAAAAAGTCTTGGAAATATCTCTAATCAACTGCTCGCGTTGACTGAACACATTACCTTGAGCCATTATTTCCAGCGGAGTTGAAGCAGTTTTTGGTCTGTAGGTACGTTCAATTTCCTGAGCCTTAACATCGCATATCGTTAGACCATCAGATTTGATTTCTATCAGCTTAAGATCAGAGAGCTTCAATAGAGCTATTTTGATGTCTTCTTTATCGACACCCATACGCCTGGCCAGGTCATTTTCTGTGACCTTGCGATTCTTACGCAACGCAAGCAGCAAATATATGTAAACCTTAACCGCAAGCCCGTCAAGGGCCGGCAGATATTCGGTTATAAATATATCCGGAACCAAAGTGTCCGACAAAAGCAGCTTCTGATTCTCTTCGAGCTTCATAGACCGTCCCCCAGTTTTAAGAAAAACCCCGTCCTTGCGAACGGGGTTTTATTATAACATGTTTCGGCCGGCATTGTCCGGCACCAGATCGAATCATTAGTTAAAACAGATGATCCATTTTCAGTTGATCAACCTTCGATATTTATGTCGGCAGCCCAGCGCAGATAAGATTCTGTACGCTCTATAGAGTGCTTCTCAGCCTGTTCGAAGATCGCGTCTACGACGTCCTTATCAAACTTCTTGTACAGAGTTCCATAACGGACCTCGCTCTTGAGGAATGCTTTGAAGTCGCCTGCAGGCTTCTTGGAATCCATTACGAATGGATTCTTGCCTTCAGCCTTAAGAGCAGGATTGAAGCGGTATAGATGCCAATAACCACACTCAACAGCCTTCTTCTCCTGCTGCTGTGAAACGGTCATGCCACCCTTGATACCATGATTGATACAAGGTGAATAAGCAATGATCAGGGATGGGCCCTGCCATGCCTCAGCCTCGGCAAAAGCCTTAAGTGTCTGAGTCTGGTTAGCTCCCATAGCGATCTGTGCTACATAAACATATCCATAAGTAGCAGCCATCAAGCCAAGATCCTTCTTCTTAACTGGTTTACCGCCTGCAGCGAACTGTGCGACAGCGCCAGTAGGTGTTGATTTGGATGACTGACCACCGGTATTGGAATAAACCTCAGTATCAAGAACCAGAACATTGATATCTTCGCCAGAGGCCAGAACATGGTCCAGACCACCAAAACCGATATCATATGCCCAGCCGTCGCCACCAATGATCCAGGTGGAACGCTTGACGAAATAATCTTCGATACCAATCAGATCAGCAACCAGGTTGGCAGCTTCTCCTGTACCATTCCAGGCCTTAAGAGCAACAGCAAGAGCATCACTGACAGCACGGGTCTTGTCACTGTCTTCCTTAGCTTCGAGCCAAGCGCTTGCGGCTTTTACAAGCTCTTCACCAGGATTCAGAGCGATAAGCTCTTCAACCTTGGAAGCAACGCGTGCACGCAGCTGCTTTGCACCAAGATGCATACCCATACCATGCTCTGCATTGTCCTCAAACAGTGAGTTGCCCCATGCCGGTCCATGACCATCTCTATTTGTTGTATAAGGAGTTGATGGTGCTGAACCGCCATAGATGGAAGAACAACCTGTAGCATTCGAGATCTGCATGCGATCACCGAAGAGCTGTGTTACCAGCTTGACATAAGGTGTCTCGCCACAGCCTGCGCAGGCGCCTGAGAACTCGAACAGTGGCTGTTCGAACTGGCTGCCCTTGACAGTGTTTTTGCTCATTGGATTGGACTTAGGCTCTGTTGTCAGAGCATATTCCCAGTTCTCAGACTGAATCAGATTCTCACCTATAGGCGACATGACCAGAGCCTTGTTCTTAGCAGGACATACATCAGCACATGATCCGCAGCCTGTGCAGTCAAGAGCTGATACCTGGATGCGGTACTGGAACTGATCATAAGGCTTCATGCCCTTTTTGGTTTCAAATGTTTCAGGTGCTTTTTCAGCCTCTTCCTCGGACAGAAGGAAAGGACGAATAACAGCATGAGGACAGACATATGAGCACTGATTACACTGAATACAGTTATCAGGAACCCATATCGGAATATTGACAGCGATCGCGCGCTTCTCATACTTGGTCGTACCCTGTGGGAAGGTACCATCTTCACGACCTGTGAAGGCACTTACCGGAAGAATATCACCCTTCTGAGCGTTCATGACCTGAGCTACATTTTTAACGAAGTCAGGAATATCTTTCATGACAGCGTCCAGCTTCTCATCAGCAGCATTTGCCCATTCAGCAGGAATTTTGATCTCTTTTACAGCGTCGATACCTGCATCAACAGCAGCGTAGTTCATGTTGACGATATCGTCGCCCTTGCTGCCATAAGACTTAACAATAGCCTGCTTCATGTACTTGACAGCATCATCTACAGGTATAACATTTGCCAGCTTGAAGAAAGCAGCCTGACAGATAGTATTGATACGTCCGCCCAGTCCAATTTCACCAGCCTTGGTAACAGCATCAATGGTATAGAACTTAATATTGTTCTTAGCCAGGAAGCGTTTCATCTCAGCAGGCAGATGCTGCTCAATCTCTTCTTCGTTCCAAAGAGTATTCAGAAGGAAGATGCCGCCTGGTTTAAGTGCTGCAAGCATGTCATAATTGTAAACATATGACTGATTATGGCAGGCTACGAAGTCAGCCTTATTAACGAGATAGGTCGAACGGATCGGGTTTTTACCGAAACGCAGGTCAGAGATCGTAACACCACCTGATTTCTTGGAGTCATATGAGAAATATGCCTGAGCATACATGTCTGTATGATCACCAATGATCTTGATAGAGTTCTTATTCGCACCTACTGTACCGTCAGCGCCAAGACCCCAGAAGCGTGCGGCGATAGTGCCTTCAGCGGCGGTATCGATCGATTCTTCTGTAGGAAGTGACAGATGAGTTACATCATCAACAATTCCGATCGTGAAGCCGTTCTTTGGCTGTTCTGATTCTAGATTCTTGAATACTGCCATGAACTGATCAGGAGTTGTATCCTTAGAGCCAAGACCATAACGGCCGCCAACGATAACAGGACCATTGCAGACACAGGTATAAGCCGCACATACGTCAAGATATAGAGGCTCGCCATGAGCGCCCGGCTCTTTTGTACGATCAAGAACTGCGATCTTTCTAGCTGTTTCAGGAATAGCCTTGAGCAGTCTCTCAGTTGAGAAAGGACGGTAAAGGTGAACCTTGACCATGCCGACCTTCTCGCCTTTTGCCATCAAATAATCTATGGTCTCTTCAAGAGCCTCACAGGCTGAGCCCATGCAGACTACAACGCGTTCAGCGTCAGGTGCACCATAGTAATTAAAGGCCTTGTAATCGCGGCCTGTCAGCTCATTGATCTTATCGAAATAATAATCTGTGATTGCAGGCAGGGCGTCATAATAAGGATTGCAGGCTTCACGAGCCTGGAAGAAAACGTCAGGGTTCTGAGCTGTACCACGCAGTGTTGGTGAATTCGGGTTCAAACCACGTTTGCGGAATGCTTCAACAGCCTCCATATCAACAAGAGCAGCCAGATCTTCATAATCCATTACTTCGATCTTCTGGATCTCATGTGAGGTGCGGAAACCATCGAAGAAATGGAGGAAAGGTACGCGTCCCTTGATAGCTGTCAGAT
>CAZSLR010000139.1:0-5514 GCA_964607635.1 uncultured Oscillospiraceae bacterium | reverse complement strand
ATGTTGTATATGCTTGCTCATCAGCTGATGGCTGATCGGCTGTGTTCTCGAATCGATCAGCAAGCCAATCGTTCGCAGCTGGCTTAACAGGCTGTTCTTCGAGCGCTTTTTCAACATCAGCTTCTGAGTCGCCGGGCTGGACAGTATCAAGCTCAACCAGACTGAGCTTCATCAATGCATCTATGACAGATGACTTGTCCTCGGTCATACCGATGACAGTCATATGACTCATTTTAACGATCGACACTGTATTTCACGATCCTTTCCGCTACCGCATCAGCAGCATCACTGATCACATTTTCAGCCACATCAAGATCCTCGATCTGCGCGGCCTCTGTCTCGATATTCTCAACCTTTTTCTGAGTCTCGTCTATTGCAGCAGATTGCTCCTGTTCGGCTTGTTTACGAGCGGACGCAACGATCTCAGCAGCTTGAACACGTGCTTCTTCGACAGACTTGGCAGCCTGCTGCTTCGCAGCCTCGATCAGCTCATCTGCCTGCTGTTCAGCAGCTCTGATACTGCCGATAAAATCCTGATCAACCATGATTAATCCTCCTGAAGAGCGTAAAAAATAACAGTCGTGCGAATTATATCACAACTAACAATCATATGCACTCAAAAAGTTACCGGAATCAGGCCTCTATTGCAGCCATTTGTCTAGAGCTCATTGAACGCATTATGAAATAAAGAACAGCACTGAGCAACCACGGCAAAATAACAAGAGCGGCAAAAGCCAAGGGCCAGAAAGCGGACAACAAATAAGCGGGCAACACGCAAATCGCGATCAGTACTAAGGCGGCAAGCATGCCGTAAAGTACATTGAGATTTTGTTTAACAGCTCTCTGCTCATTGTCCCAATTCAGCTTAGGCCAGAGCAGGTCGAAAATTATACCTGCACAGGACGGCAAAGCGCAGGCGCCGGGGAGAACTGCCAATACCGGAATAACAAGCCAGAATGGCGGCAATACCAATATGACGGCTGCAATAACAGCTACCAGGGCACCGGCCAGAGCCATTAAAACTCCGACGGTGACTTTTGCCAGGAGCTGTTTGCTATAGGAGACCGGAATCATTTTCATGACATATAACAGCTTGCCCTCACGGGATAACGCGCTGGCCGCGATACCGTTGGTGCCTGCGACAAAAGCTGAAAACGCGAAAACGATCATTAAAACAACTGTAATTATGAAATCAGAATCAGCCTCAACCATAGCCGCGGCTTGTCTCAGCTCTGACAGTGTTTCTGAGAAGCTGCCCTGTGTCATCAGTGGCATCAGCAGAAATATCGGCCAGAGGAAGTTCATGATGACATTATTCATCAAGAAAATCGGCGTACGGACCAGCAGAAGTGAGTCCTTGATCACCATAGTCCAGAATAGGCTGCCTGCTTTGCCGACTGATTCAAGCTCCTTGCCATCAAGGCGACGCTTACGGCCACCTGACATAGCTACACTGACAACGCCCTGGAAATAAAACGCTCTGCCAACCAGCAGCACGATCAGCCAGGCAACTGCGGCAAAAAGTATCAATAGTAGCAGATCGATCAAGTTAAGACTGGCACTGCCATGGGCAAGCAGCCTCGAAGCCTGAGCAACTCCTGGGAAAACAGACGAGGTAACATTAGTTAAGCTGTCAGTACCTGCCTCGATCCATTCGGCAAATTCACTGCCGCCGCGGCCGGCCATGGACTGAATAAAAGAAACCAGGCCGAATGTTCCAACCAAAAGAAGCAGACTGGAAATAGTATTGAATCGATCTTTGTTCCTGGCAAAAGGCGTCAGCCTCATGATCAAAATCACCAGTACGGCAGCCGCGCATAACGGTATCAACGGTAAAATCAGAAGACTGATCACCATCAGGAAATAGTAGTACCAGGCAGCGTTGCTATTAACACCATAGACAGTAAGTGAAGGCAGCAGGAAGGCCATTATAACCAGTTCGATATAAACAACGGTTACCAGAAGCTTAGCGCTGATGATCTCACCGGATCGGAGCGGCAGCGGCAGCAATCGAATGACATCTGAGGAATAGTAAAAAATGCTGATTGCGTAAACAACCCCGAAAACAAAGGTCATGACTGCAGCTGCTGATAAATAGAGCTGAGGTATCAAGGATGTCAGCGAGAACGGTTCGAGCATTTTGTACAGACCCATGCTGGAGCCACCCATAATAAGCGCCATATATATGAAGAGAAAGGCAAACAGCAGCAAGCTGCCCAGACTGCCTAATTTTTTCTTCTTTTTGGCATCGCTGCCAAAAACAGCGAAGCCGCTGCCACGCAGCATAACAATTGTCAGTCTGATGATCTGTTTCATGACTGAGCCTCCTCCGAAGGGGCATGGTTTTCTGAAACCAGCCGGAGGAACATCGCCTCAAGAGAATCATCAGCCTTACTTTGTTCACGCATCTCAGCCAGAGTACCGGCAAATCGGATGCGACCTCTGTCAATTATAGCCAGCTCGTCACAAATTCGCTCCGCGACCTCAAGTACATGTGTTGAGAAGAAAACGGTATTGCCAGCGTCGGCATGCTCACGCATCATTGCCTTGAGCTCAAATGCCGATTGTGGATCAAGACCAGTCATCGGCTCATCCAGTATCCAGATATCAGGATCATGGATCAAGGCGCCGATTATCATCAGCTTCTGTCTCATACCATGCGAATAGCTCTGGATCCTATCGCCCAGAGCATCGGTCAAGGATAGCCTTGCTGCAAGCTTCTTGATACGTTCTGCCCTGATATCAGCAGGCACCTTATATACATCACCTAGAAAACGCAAATACTCAAGACCCTTAAGCCTTGGGAAAATATTGGGATCGTCCGGCACCAGACCGAAGCAGCTCTTAGCGGCAAAAGGCTCTTTTAGAATACTCTTGCCATTCAAAACAATGTCACCGCTATCAGGACTGAGTATGCCTGTAATCATCTTAATAGTTGTAGTTTTACCGGCACCGTTCGGGCCAAGAAAACCAAATATCCTGCCTGCGTCAATACTCAGATCGATGTTGTCCACGGCTTTTACATCACCGTGATAGCTCTTGCTGACTCCCTGAATTTCTATCATGATTAGGCCTCCCTGATTAGAATACTCCTGATGATTTTCCAACCTTCTCATTATACCATCCAAGCAGCTTAATATAAGGCATTTCTCTGCTTAATTGATAAAGAGCAGAAAGAGCCTGTTCGCTGCCGGCCAGACAATCAGCGTCTAAATAGAACAGATAAGCCCATGGCTGAAACGGATCAGGACGCGATTGAATTTTACTAAGATTGATCCCTCGATCCGCGAACAGCGCCAGCATTGATGCCAGAGCACCGCTCTGATGGGGCAGACGCAGTACCAGACTAAGTCGATCCGCGTCCGGAGAGATCAATAGCTGTCGGCCTACTGCTATAAATCTTGTTTGATTGTGCGGCGCGTTAGCGATGTTATCAAGCAAAATCTGCAGTCCATGCTCTGCGGCGGCCTCCGCCGAAGCTATTGCCGCAAGACCGGTTTTACTGTTCGCAGCGACATGCCCGGCGGCATAGGCGGTATTAAGTGATTCGCTGATCTGCCAGCCATATCGACTTATCGCCTCGGAGCATTGGGCCAAAGCTTGCGGGTGAGATATGACCTCACGTATTTCTTCAAGTCTCGTACCCGGCTTAGCCATCAAGCAGTGACTGATCGGCATTGAAAGTGAGCAATGAATAGACAAATGATGGCTGATCAGCAGATCATACACGTCGTCGACCGTACCGGCGGTACTGTTCTCAAGCGGCAAAACAGCGATATCCGCAGCCCCCTCAGAAACCAGATCACAGGCATCGGCAAAGGTCCTGGCCGAGCTAATCTCAGCTTCTGGAAACAGCAGTCGGCAGGCCTGAGATGAGTAAGAGGACAGCGGCCCCTGATATACAGCGGTCCTGACATAAGGAGGCGTATGCAGCGCATTGCCTATTATCCTGCCAAGCTCATATTTGGCATCCTGAACACGCAGCAGGTCGTATTGTGCTCCGCGCGAAAGACGCATAAGAGTTCTCATTAAGTTCTGCGCCCGTAAGCTGTCCGCACCTTCACAGTAAGATCCCGCCCAGTCCAGAAGCTCGTCCTCTCGAGCAGGATCGTAAACCGGTTTATCTGTACCGGCTTTGGTTTCGGCTATCTGTCTTGCCACCTGCATGCGTGATTTGAAGAGCTCGAGCAGCTTATCATCGATCGAGCTTATCCTCTCTCTTAACTCATTAAGATCGTCAACCATTATCAGCCTGCCTCTTTCGTTCGAGCAAACGAACCAACTGCTCCAAACCGATCCTGTAGCTGTCCATACCAAAACCGGATATCTGGCCACAGCAAACATCCTTAATAACAGATACCCTGCGGAATGACTCACGTTTTTGGATATCAGATATGTGGATCTCCATAACAGGAACCGGGCAGAGCTCAATAGCGTCGCGCAGCGCGTAACTGTAATGTGTAAGCGCTCCGGCGTTCAGCAACATACCAACGCAAAAATCCATAGTCTCATGAATTTTATCGATCAAAAAGCCCTCATGATTTGACTGGAAGCAATAAAGATCATAGCCCAGCTCATCAGCCTGCAAACGTAGTGAATGCTCGATATCCTTAAGTGTGAAGCTGCCGTATTGACCAGGATCACGCCTGCCCAGCATGTTCAAGTTAGGCCCATGGAGCAGCATTATCGCGGGACGCTCACCGTCTTCGATCGCAAGCTCTGCTATTGAATCAACGTCATGCTCATTATTATCACTCATAGTCACAGCCTCATTTCTCGTCTGTTTTGAAGGCGGTCAGTCTGCCTTCTGCTTCCATGATCAGATCAAGCGCGAAAATCGCAGCTGCCGCCTCAACAACAGGCACAGCCCGCGGCACTATACAAGGATCATGGCGTCCATGAATTATAAGCTCCTCATTCTCCCCTGATTGTAGATTTATCGTCTGCTGTGTCTTACCGATCGAAGCGGTCGGCTTGAAGGCAACTCTGAAGACCAATGGCATACCGTTGCTGATGCCGCCATCGGAGCCACCACCGTTATTGCTTAGCATTCTTATGCCATTGCTGGCAAAAGCCGGGACATCGTTGTTTTGTGAGCCGTTTCGACGTGAAGCCTGGAAACCAGCTCCGAACTCCACGCCTTTTACCGCGGGTATAGCAAAGAGCAATCCGCCTAATCTTGACTCGATCCCGTCAAAAATCGGATCCCCCAAACCGGCCGGCAAGCCAACAACGAAGCATTCCACTACTCCACCAACAGAATCGGTCTGTGCCTTAGCCTTGAGAACAGCCTGCTTCATTGCCTCGCCGGCACTGGCTGATACAGTTGGAATCGCCTGAGCCGCGAAGCTCTTCAGCAATTCCATATCAGGTGCGGCAGAGTCGAGCGGCTGATCATTGATACCGGCGATCTCAGTAATTCTGGCAGCGATCATAATTCCACGTTTGGCCAGAATCTGCTTGCTGACAGCCCCGGCAAAGGTCAAAGGAGCCGTAAGTCTGCCGGAAAAATGA
>CAZSLR010000138.1:0-5545 GCA_964607635.1 uncultured Oscillospiraceae bacterium | reverse complement strand
CACTGTCAATTCGAAGTACGCCCTCGGCGGCACCGCCGAGTAAAACAACATTTACACCTTCGTAGGTATCGATCCAGAAATAGCCATCAGTGCCATAGCGCATCTCTCGAACAGCCTCTGAAGCAAGCCTCTTAGCTTCATCCTCTGTAATTTCACCTGTCTGCGCCTGCTGATAATAGCTGTCGATCGTACTGATCGCCGTTTCCACCTGCTGCTTAATCAGGCGGTCGAAATCATCCCGCATTGTTTTTCCAGCAACTGCAATGAATTGTTATTGCTGTTGGTAAATGCCAGGCCCGAAGCTACAAAAATAGCGGCGGCCAGGACGAAGCTGGTCAAAACTTAAAGTAGCGTGAACTTAGTTTTCAGGCTGCTTCTCCTTGATGATTTCCTCTCATCAGATTCCATAATTACTCTCTTCTCTTTCTTGCTCATAATCGATATCTCTCGCATAATGAAACGGCCGCATATTTCCTGTGCATTCCAATGCTGACTATATTTGTGCAAACTTTACAATGTATTTATCGGTCTGTATGGTGTTAACTTTAGATATAATGTCATTGATTAGTTAGCTCATTCATCGGTAACACTGGCTTCTATTGTCATAATGTAGTCTGCTATAATGCCGATGTACGTAGCATGGACTGAATAAATTATAGGCAGGTATAAAATGGTCGTTACAAATAATAAACTGGCAAAAGCCGTGATCTTCGATATGGATGGTGTTTTGATCGACAGCGAGCCGTACTACACGTCCCGTTTCGAAAATCTCTTCAAGGCAAATGGTAAGCCTTACACCTCTGAGGCGAGATCCAGATTAGCCGGCGCTTCAAGTCAGATGGAGTTTGAGATCGTTCGTGAATACTGGGACGAGGATATATCCACCGACGAGCTGAAAAAAATGTACAAAGAGGTCAATACTCAGAGCAGGCCCGATTACAGAGAGCTTGTTTTTCCTGATGCCGTCGCGGTTCTTGATCGAATTAGAGCAGCAGGCCTGACCATGGCTCTGGCATCCTCTTCTGGTTCTCACACTATCGAGAGAGTGCTCGAAACACTTGGTTTTCGCGACTATTTCAGCTCGATAATCAGCGGGGAGATGTTCGAGCAGAGCAAACCTCATCCTGAGATCTACATTCACTCGATGGAGAAGCTGGGTCTGAAGGCACAGGATTGCATAGCCATCGAAGACTCCACATATGGTGTACAGTCCGCCTCTGCCGCCGGTCTTCGTGTTGTCGCGATCCGTGATCATCGCTTCGGTTACGACCAGAGCAGAGCCACCTGGCTGATTGAGAGTCTCAGTGAGCTGCCTGCACTGTTGGGCATCTGATATTTTAGAGCGCGTACCAGAAACGGAGATAGCTCATGAAGTATTTTGATTATGGTGACAAAGAAAAAGTGTTTCTCGCTAAGCAAGACCCCGAGCTTGGTCTGGCGATCGCCAGGATCGGCCAAATCAACCGACCTGTTATTTCAGATCTGTTTACAGCAATTATTTCCAATATAGTCGGCCAGCAGATCTCGGCAAAAGCAGCCGAAACCGTCTGGCAAAGGATCAGCTCGGCTTTTGCCAGTGTTGATGGGGAGATATTGATCCCCGAAAATTTAATGCGTGCGGAGCCTCAAGAACTGCAGTCTCTGGGGCTTAGCTGGCGCAAGGTCTCTTATATCCAAAGAATCGCGGAGGCCTTCTGCGATGGTACTATTGATGCCGCTGCTCTTGCGGCAGCTTCGGATGATGATATCCGTGAGCAGCTGATCCGGCTGCCTGGTGTCGGTCCATGGACGGTTGATATGCTGATGATTTTCTCACTGGAGCGGCCTGATATTATCAGCTGGCATGATCTGGCGATCAGGCGTGGGCTGATGAGGCTGAAGCAGCTGGACGATCTTACTAGCGCAGACTATGAGAAGTACCGCAGGATGTACTCACCCTACGGTACTGTTGCCTCGTTATATTTGTGGGAAATCTCACATGAACCGACAGTTTAAGGAACCATAGACAACTAAGATTCGGTGTTGTCTGTGAAATAAACTCCTCCTAGATTTATGAAATAGCGCATCGTATCACCTTCCCAGCTGATATCAAGAGACTTGATCACGATCAGTACGCGAACACCATTCTCTTCAACTATTATCTGTAGATCCTCCGGCTCAACAATGTACTCATACATTTTGCTTGCCTTGGCCTCTTCGCCGATTGGATCAAGCTCTGCTTCCAGGCTGCGATTAACTATTTCGCTGCCGTTTCTACTGATGATCAGTGATGGCACCTGTCCATTAACAGGCTCTACATCAACAATATTGAGATCGTATTCTCCGAGATCGGTTGTGAAGCTTACATCTATGCCTGACTTATTGACACTATCAGTCAGCACCAGATCATACCCGCTGATGTCGATAGCGGAATTTTCTGCTCTAACCCAGGACGAAGTGTTACCCGGCTTGTAACTATCACCATCCTGATAATCCCAGCGCTGTTCAAACCCAAAGGTCTTCGTGAAATCCTGATAAACTCGTTCCTCCTGCGGGAACCATGTCGGCAGCTTTTTCTGACGATCCAACGTTGTCAGATAGCTCACAGCCTCAGTAATCAGAACCTGGTCTTCCTTTGCCGGTATATTATTCTTGTCCGCAGGCTTGATCGTGTCGCCCTGCAGCATACCATATCTCTCAAGAACACTATTAAGTCGATTTATTTGTGAGTTAAGCGTCACATCACTGAAGCCGGTCAGGGGCAGTACGCTGATCAGGATCAAAACTGCTGCTGTCCAGGCCGATAGGTGATTAAGCCTGATTGGCTTGATCAGGAAATAGACCGCCGAGCTTATACCGAAGATCAATACTACAGCCGCAGCGTATTCACCGCCGCGAATACCGAAACGGTCGATCTGTCGGAAGATAGCTACAGACTCTACTGCAAGAAAAATTATAGCCAGAACCGGATATGCTCGTCTGAAAAACTTTGCCAGGCCGTGTGCGCTGTCTGCAACCATGATCGTCAGCCAGGTACCAAGAATGATATAGCCGCTGTATATTGATGCCAGCTGCGCGAAATCAGGCCAGGATCTGCTGATCAGCATGCGCAGTGCCCACAACAGTAAAACAAATGAGAGCGCTAGCACGATCGGAATCATGACAAAGGTAAAGAGAACCTCAATAAACCGTGGCTGCTTCTGCGAAATATGAACTGCGTCGAAGGGCGCCGATCTCTTAAGATCCGGCAGATTACCAAGGAAAAACGCGAAGCCCAAAAAAGCGCTCCAGGTGGTCAAATACTGGTATACGTCAGATGACATATCACTGTAGAGCAGCGTCTCGACTGCGGCTGCCGTGAAATTTAATCCACCCATTATGACCAGCATATAGAGCAGAGCGATGAAAAAGGCCTTGTGCAGCATGAAGAAACGCTTATTGAAGTCTGTTTTCTCGCTGCTGCGGCTGATTGCCAGCAGAAGAGCTATGATTGCGATCGCTCCTGTGGCTATCGCACGTGATGATGTTAGAAACGGAATTCTGCCATCAACCGGTCTGATCAATAAAAAGAGCGGTACGATCGTTATCAGTCCTGCAAGAGATATTAGCTCCGAACGCTTAGGATCCTTGCGGCTATAGAGCCAGCCCGACCAGGCCAGGCTGATAAGAGCTGTGAGTGCAAATACAAACTGCCACCGGTCAAACTGGCCGGACGCAAGCAGAGAATTATCGGCAATTCTTATGCTGGTTATCGCGGCCAGAGCCGTCGCTGCCAGCATAGCTGCCGGGTACCGCTGATAAGACATGGCAGCTCCCTTAAGGGTCCTGCCGATTGCTGATTTAAAACCTCCCATAGCTGTCACCTCCCATGTCACTATGTCTACAACTCATGATTACACCTAAATGAAACTAATAACAAGAGCCATAGTTACACCTTACAAAATCAGTGAAAACGTCGATCTCTGCCGGCATCACGGTATCAGGTAATTTGACGATTGAAAACTCATGGGTATGCGGACCACCACTCAATGAAATCTCGCATAAATCTCCATCTTCCAGTTCTTTGCGACAACCGAGCGATAGACGAAGCTGATTCCAGCATTACTTGCCACCAGCTCTTTGATCACAGAAAACTGGCTGATCGTAATTGTGTGACGAAATGAGTCCAGGCTGAAGCTTTTTTGCTTAAGCATCTGCTCGAATATTTCTCTCGTTCCTGAACCCTGCTCACGTATGATCAACCTCTGAGTAAGGAAATCCTCCAGAATGATCGCCTTTTGCCGGGATAAATCATTGTCCGGGCTGCAGATACCAATGAATTCTTCATCGCGCAGCAGCTGATAGTGATAATGCTGTTTGTCGAAATTTCCCTCCAATAAGAGCAGGTCGAGCGATCCTGAATCGAGTCCGTGCAGGAGCGCAGCAGTATTATCAACGACCAGCTCGAAATCGTACTCAGGATAGAGCTTGATGAACTCCGCCAGCGGCTTGGCAATCACATAGCTGCCGATAGTTTTTGTTGCTCCAAGTCGAATAAACGGTCTTGCCAATTCGGGAGATTTTAGCTCTGCCTCGACTCTTTGGCTGTTAGCCCTCATGATTATGGCGGCCCTGACCAGACGCTCACCGACTGCAGTCAGCTTAACCCTGCGGCCTTGTTTCTCAAATAGCTTGCATTCGTACTGATTCTCGAGATAGCGAATATGCTGAGACACAGCCGGCTGAGTTAAATTCATCAGCTCAGCTGTCCGCGTATAGCTCAGAGTCTCGCTCATCATAAGCAGAGTTTCTATTCTGTGATCAATCATTTTATTAGCCTTTCATCACTTATTATAAATATTTTTTATGCATATATAACTAATCATAATTTGATTTTATATATCAAGCGGACTAGAATCAAGTCTGGCGATGGTCATTTAAGCGTAACTGACTATCTTATCTATAAACTTCACGAGGAGACAGTATTTTTATGAGAAACAAATTAATCCCCATCAGGGGAATAATCGCGGCCGCGCTTCTTGCCGTCGCTGCCAATAAAATAAGCTCATTCATACCGGGAAAAGTCATCAGCGGCGGTGTTTTCGCGATGCTTATCGGTATGCTGCTGTATCCGCTGATTACCAACAAGCTGAGACTGGCAAGCGGACTGAAGTTTGTTTCCAAAAAGATTCTCAAATTGTCAATAATTCTGATGGGAGCAACACTTAGCATGACCCAGGTCATGCTTGCAGGCAGTTATTCACTGATCGTGATGGTGTTTACACTGATCACAGCCTTCGGACTTGGTAATATTGTTGGACGTTGGTTCGGTATGAATTGGAAGCTGTCGAACCTGATCTCGGCTGGCACAGGCATCTGCGGCGGCTCCGCGATTGCCGCGATATCACCGGTCATCAAAGCAGATGACAATGATATCGCCTATGCCATATCAGCTACTTTTATCTTCGATGTAGTGATGGTTGTTCTGTTCCCCCTGATGGGCAGAGCTCTTGGCTTAAGCGATCTGAACTATGGACTCTGGGCTGGCACTGCCGTTAATGATACCTCCTCCGTTGTTGCCGCCGGC
>CAZSLR010000137.1:0-5550 GCA_964607635.1 uncultured Oscillospiraceae bacterium | reverse complement strand
AGCAAGTACCGCTTGACTCTCTGCTTATTGAATCAGCTAGGGCAATTGGTACGGTTTTTGGTGATGAGTAAGTATTAAATACGCTGAAGGGGTTTGCTATGGGCAGGAAAAAGCTTGCGGCCGCAATCGATGTCGGTTCACATGAGATCAATATGAAAATAGTTGAGCTTGAGCGTGACGAGGCTCCTCGTGTTATTGAGACTGTGCGCAGAACTCTGGCTATTGGAACCGATACATATAATACCGGTAAGATAAGTCAGAATCTGATCAACTCCTGCAGCGAGGTTATGCTTGGGCTGGCAGATAAGCTGCATGAATATAGAATCGATGACTGTAAGGCTGTCGCAACAAGTGCTTTTCGCGAAGCATCTAATCAGCTGTTCGCGATTGATCAGATCGATAGGGCCTGTGGCTTGGAGATCAAGGTATTAAGCAACAGTGAAGAACGCTATTATCACATGCTGGCCGCAGCGGAAATGATTCCGGATTTCAGCCAGATGATCAGGCATGGAACCTTAATACTTGATATTGGCGCAGGTAGTATACAGGCTTCGGTTTATGACAAAGGTGAGTTTGTTTTTACACAGAATATGCTGCTTGGCTCATTAAGAGTCCGTGAGATATTGGCTGATCTTGAACGTCAGACAGTAGATTTCGGCGGACTGATGGCAGAGTATGTATCGGGTGATCTTGAAAACTACCGGATGCTGGAGCCAAAAGGGACAACATATAAAAATCTCATTGTACTTGGTGGTGAGAATCATTATCTAAATAAAATGGCTGGTAAGGATAGTTGTAATTATCAGATAATAAGCCGTGATGACTTCAACAAGCTACATGATTATTTGATGCTGAAGAAAGCAGATGAGCTGGCCATGGAACGTGGCATCGCGGCTGATCATGCTCCTCTGCTGCTGCCGGCGGCGATGATAGTGAAAAAATTCATGAATTTTACCGGTGTTGATAAAATTCATATGCCGGTTACTGGATTGACCGATGGAATGCTGTTGGAAAAGGCGTTTCAGGGCGGAAGATATAAGCTTAAGCACGACCCTGAAAATGATACTATTTCCGCTTGTAGCCACCTGGCAAAGAGGTTTAAGACTGATCGTGATCATGGGCGTACTGTTGAGAAGCTAGCACTTGATCTGTTTCGTCAGACAAGCAGATTACACAGGCTAAGCCCGAGGTTTCAGACCCTTCTACAAGCCGCTGCCATACTTCATGATATCGGAAAGTACATAAGTATGTCGAGACATGCTTACAGGTCATACCATGTAATTATGGCTTCTGAGATCATTGGCATCAGCAGGGATGAACAAAAAACCATAGCGCTGATCGCGAAGTATCATAGCGGAGCTGTAGATATGTATGATGAAGCTCTCCTGGAGCTGGAGCCAAGAACCAGGTTAAGTGCACTTAAGCTCATTGCGCTGTTCAGACTCGCCAACGCTCTAGATACCGGTCATATGCATAAGCTGGAGAGCTTAGAAGTGGAAATTGATGAGCATGAACTTTATATAGTGCTTGATGCTGGTCGTGAAATAACACTTGAACGCTGGAATATGGAAAAAAACAGTGATATGTTCGCACAGGTTTTCGGACTTGAACCCAGAATTAAGTTGAGGAGGCGTCGAAAAATATGAAAAGGCAGCAGAAGCCTCAAAAACGCAAGGAAATGACCAAGGAAGGTATCAATAAGAATTTACCAGGTGATAAAGGAAATGATGTAGACAGCAAATATATAAATAGAGAGCTGAGCTGGCTGGAATTTAATGAACGTGTTCTTGAGGAGGCCAGAGATAAGAGCAACCCACTGATGGAGCGGCTTAAGTTTCTTGCGATAACCAGCTCAAATCTTGATGAGTTTTTTATGATTAGAGTTGCTTCTCTTAAAGATCTGGTTAATGCTGGCTATTCAGAGCCTGATCCTGCCGGACTTGCTCCATTTGAGCAGTTGAATGCTATATCGGACAGAACACACAAAATGGTACAAAAGCAGTATTCGACCTATAACAGAGCACTGCTGCCTTCACTTGAAAAGGAAAACATCAGAATACTTAAGCCTGAAGAGCTTAACAACCAGCAGATCAGTTTTGTCAATGACTATTTTATTTCCACGGTCTATCCAATATTGACTCCACTGGCTGTAGATGCCGGCAGGCCTTTTCCTTTGATCGGCAACAAGTCTCTGAATCTCTGTATTCGAGTTGAGAAGCCCGAGCTGCTGACAGTTGAAGTCGATAATGAGAGTGAGGATGCTATTCAGCCGGATTTTGCTATCATCCAGATTCCTTCCGTAATACCAAGATTGCTGCTGCTGCCAGAAGAGATGGACCGAACAAGCTATATCCTATTGGAAGATATTGTCAGAATGAATCTAGCTGAATTATTTAACGGCGTAAGGATAATTTCAACTGGCTGTTTCAGAATAATGAGAAACGCTGATCTGGATCTTGAAGAGGAGGAGGCAGCTGATCTTCTTAAGGCAATTGAGAAGCAATTGAAAATGAGGCAATGGGGACAGGTGATCAGGCTTGAGGCTGAGGATGATTTCGATCCTGTTATGCTGGAGCTGCTGAAGAGACTGCTGCCAATCGATGCTGCTGACCTGTATGAGATTAATGGTCCGCTTGATCTTACGATGCTGTTTAAGCTGAAGGCTCCTTTGACCAGAGATGATCTGCATTATCAGAAATATGAGGCTCAGCCAAGTCCGCTGCTGGATGGTGATCTGTTCGCCGCGATCCGTGCTAGAGATGTGCTTCTTCATCATCCTTATGAACAGTTTGATCCCGTTGTTGATCTGATAAGAGATGCAGCTCAGGATCCTAATGTTCTTGCGATCAAGCAGACACTGTATCGTGTTAGTGGGCAGTCGCCAATTATTGCTTCGCTTGCCGATGCCGCTGAAATGGGAAAGCAGGTCATGGTACTGGTCGAACTCAAAGCGAGATTCGATGAAGAGAATAATATCAACTGGGCACGGAAGCTTGAGCAGGCCGGCTGTCATGTTATTTATGGCCTGGTCGGTTTAAAAACTCACAGCAAGATCACTCTGATCGTCAGACGTGATGAGGATGGTATCAGAAGATATGTCCATCTGGGAACAGGCAATTACAATGATATAACGGCAGGGATCTATACTGATTTCGGTCTCTTGACATGTGCAGAAGGTATCGGTCATGATGCCAGCGCTTTTTTCAATATGTTATCAGGCTATTCTGAACCGCTAACATGGCGCAAGCTGGTCGCTGCTCCATACTGGCTGCGGCCGGATACATTGCGCAGAATCAGGCAGGAAACCAGACATGCGCTAGATGGCAAGCCTGCCAGAATAATAGCAAAGGTCAATTCTCTTGTTGATGAGGAGATCATAGGAGCGCTCTACGAAGCTTCTCAGGCAGGCGTGGAAATTGATCTGATCGTCCGTGGAATTTGCTGCTTGCGGCCCGGTGTACCAGGTTTGTCTGAAAGCATACGGGTACGCAGTATCATTGGCAGATTTCTTGAGCATAGCCGTATTTTCTATTATCACAATGATGGACAGGATGATCTCTTCCTGGCGAGTGCCGACTGGATGCCGCGAAATCTGGATCGTCGCGTCGAGATAATGTTCCCGATCGAGGATGAAGATGTCAGAGCCAGAATAATGAATGTACTGAAAATACAATTGGCAGATACAGACAGAAGCAGAATCATGCAGCCCGACGGCAGCTACTTAAGAGTTGACAGACGTGGCAAGGTTCAACTGGATTGTCAGATCGCTTTATGTGAAGAAGCGATTCTTGCAGCCAGACTAAATGATGACAAGATACAGGAACGTCGATTTATACCTGTAGAGTCTGATTGGTATGCTCCAGATGAAATATAAGCGTTTAACTGCCTAGTGCAGTAGTTGTTGTAGTTATCGCGTCATTTACGGTATTGAACATATCGTCGGTGAAGAGAAATCTTACCATCAGCCAGGATATTATCGCTATGATAATTGTCATAACGACCATAACCGCGATCCCGTAGAGACAGCTGCGTGTGCCGGCTTTTGCCAGGTTTTTGCGTCGCTGTTTTTTAAGCTCAGGTGTCATAGGCTGTCTGTTATTAGGCGTATGTGAGTATAAAAAATTACCGCATTTTGTACAGACATTTTTACCTTGTGGATTGTCTGTTCCGCACTTGTTACATTTCATTTCTTTACCTCCATTTTGGCGAAAAAATGTCTTGATATCAGATTCTAATACAATTTGCGGTGATTGTATAGGAAAAACAATGTTAAAAGTAGAGAAGATGCTGATTTGCACTGGTCTGGCGGCTTCTGCTGTGAGATAATAACGAGATGTAAAAATGTCTTAGATTATTAGGGGGATTACCATGGATTTCAGACAGGAAATAGTAAAAGCTTTAGCCGTCAGGACCGGATTGGCAGAGGACCAGATCGATATTTGGCTGGAAATACCTCCGCAGAGCCATATGGGAGATTTTGCTTTTCCCTGCTTCAGATTAGCAAAAACCATGCGCAAGGCACCACCGATGATTGCGGCAGAGCTTGCGGATGTATTGGCAGGTGCTGATTTTATAGAGAGAACTGAAACGGCCGGAGGATACCTCAATTTTTTCGTTGACCGTTCAGCATATATAGCAGGACAAATCAAGACAGCACTGACGGCAGGCAGCAGTCTCGGCAGTTCAGAACAGGGTGAAGGCAAAACTGTAATTGTTGAGTTTTCTTCGCCGAATATTGCTAAGCCTTTTCATGTCGGACATGCTTTTACAACTATTCTTGGTAATTCTCTGGCTCGAATTTATAAGCATCTTGGATATAGTGTAATCAGAATGAATCATCTGGGTGATTATGGAACACAATTCGGCAAGTTAATTGCAGCTTGGAATCTCTGGGGAGATGAAGCAGCTCTTGAGGCACATCCTATCAATGAGCTGTTGCGTATTTATGTGAAATTTCACGACGAGGCTAAGAATGATCCCGAGCTAGAGCTTAAGGCACGTGATCATTTTCGCCGCCTGGAGAATGGTGAGAGCTTCGAGAAGGGCTTATGGCAGAAGTTTCGCGACTTAAGTCTTAAGGAATTTAATCTTGTTTATGAGCGCTTGGGAGTGGAGTTTGATAATTTCAATGGCGAAAGCTACTATTCAAATCAGATACCGGCAGTTATTGAACAGCTTAAGAGTAAAGATTTACTGATTGAGAGTGAAGGCGCACAGGTCGTCATGCTGGATGAGTACGATCTGCCTCCCTGTATTATTCTTAAGTCTGATGGAACAACGATATATGCTTCACGCGATATCGCGGCTGTGCTTTACCGCGATAGAACCTATGATTTCTACAAAAACATATACGTAGTAGGCACACCTCAGGCACTACATTTCAAGCAGGTTTTCTCTGTGCTTGAGAAAGCAGGTTTCGAGAAGGCGAAGGATTGTGTTCATGTTGGGTTCGGCCTGGTCAAATTTCCTGACCGCAAGCTCTCTACAAGAAGCGGCGACGTGATTTTGCTGGAAGATCTGATCAACGAGAGTGTCGACAAGACCTACGAG
>CAZSLR010000136.1:0-5601 GCA_964607635.1 uncultured Oscillospiraceae bacterium | reverse complement strand
CTTGTTCAAATAGCAGTAATGATTAGTATAACAAGCATATAGAATATACTAAATACACAATGTATACAACAATAAGGTAATTTTTCTGTAAATTGTGTTTTCATAAAAAAGGCATCAGAGCTATTGCTCTGATGCCCAAGTCTGTAAAACTAATAATAAGCTAATTATTCAGCTTCTTCGGTTTTGCCAGCGTTGTGATTTACCTGCAGATAGTACAGACCAAGGTTACCAAAACGATGGAACTCAGGAGTTGCCTCGAGTGTCGCTGTTTCGTCACTTGGGAATGTATCGATCATATCAAGCTCTTTGTTCTTGAACGCTGCGAGGATCGCGTTATCATCACTCATAAGCTTATATGTGATGGTATCAACTTTTGTTGAATCTGGATCCCAGTATTTTTCATTTTTCTTCATTACAAGCTTGTCTTCGTTAGCTATGGTCTCCATTATGTAACGTCCGTTGACAACTAGTGTCTCAGGTACTGTCGACCATGCTTCACTATTAGCTTCTACGATATCCTGACGCAGAGGCATCAGACTCGGGAAAGCCAGCAGCTCATTTGTATATGTGAACTCTGCAGCTATTTCAAATTCAAGTGTCTTATCATCAACAGCTTTTACAGTTAGCTCTTCCGGTGGTACTGTACCTTCGAGAACATCATTGCCGTTCTTGAAGAAATCTGCACCGATATAACCATATGATGATGCTGTCGCAGGATCAACAAGTCTTCTCCATGAATACTCAAAATCATAAGCTGTTACAGGCTCACCATCACTCCAGAAAATATCATCACGGAGTGTTACAGTATATTTTGTTCCGTCATTCTTAACTTCCTTGGCCTGACCAAGCTCGAAGGTTCCATCAACGTTTGGACGATAAAGTCCTTCAAATAGATGTGTGACATAAATCATACCGTCGACTGTTTCGTTCAGGTTAGGATCAAGAGTTGCAGGTTGTGAACCAACACAAATATTGGTCTCACTCTTGTTTACTTCCCAGAAGTACTTGTTACCTGTTGCTGTTACTCCATAACCCTCATAGCCCTGCTGGATAAGAACATCATCTGCATAATAAACGATCGGTATCATGCCCATATCATCCATCAGGATCTTTTCAGCTTCGTGATAAAGTCTGGCTCTTTCAGCCTGATCTGTCAGGAATTTTGCTTCCTTAACACGCTTATCATACTCTGGATTGTTATAATGACCATCATTTGTACCTGAGTCTGACACGAACAGATCGAAGAATGAGCTTGCGTCTGCATAATCAGCCAGCCAGCCCTGACGAGCTATCTGTGAATCAGGACCTCTGCGATAATCAAGGAAAACATTCCATTCCATTGATGAAAGATTGACTGTGATTCCCAGTTTTTCCTTCCACATGTTCTGGACAGCTTCAGCAACCTGCTGATGTCCTGTATTTGTATTGTAAGTGAACTCAAGAGTCGGGAAACCCTTACCATCCGGGAAGCCTGCCTCTTTCAGAAGCTTCTTAGCCTCTTCAACAGCGGCTTCATAATCGGTGGTCATGAGATCGCCGCCAACCTTGCGGAAATCAGTGCCGACTGCTGTATCCATGATACCCTCAGGTACCAACCCATACGCTGCGATTCTGGAACCATTCCAAACGGTGTCATTCAGATATTCACGATCAATAGCCAGCGAAAGAGCTTTCCTGACGCGAACATCCTGCAGCACCTCTGCGCCTGCCTGTTTTTTGGCCTTACATGAAGCAAGGCTTAGCGAAAGACTGACAAGCATGACAAGTGACAGTATTAACGCTACTGTTCTTTTCATTTGTATACCCTCCTTAAAATAAGATATGTAATATATTTAAAAAGCACGATGCTTTTCAAACCGTAACGAATGCAGGCCGGTCTTAAATTTCTCCTGCAAAATGGCAGCTGACATAATGACCAGGCTCAGTTTCTCTTAGTTCAGGAACCTGCTGCGTGCAAATATCCTTCTTATAGGCACATCTTGAGGAGAACGGACAGCCCGGTGGTGGATTAAGTGGATTAGGAACATCGCCCTCAAGGATTATTCTCTTACGCTTGCGATTCACTTCCGGATCAGGAACAGGAATCGCCGAGAGCAACGCTCTTGTATACGGGTGCTGCGGATTCTTGTGCAGCCCTTCAGAATCATTGAGTTCAACTAATTTGCCCAGATACATAACTCCGATTCTATCGGATATGTGTTTTACAACAGCAAGATCATGCGCGATGAATAAGTATGTAAGCCCCATTTCCTTCTGAAGCTCTTCTAACATATTTAGTATTTGTGCCTGAATCGACACGTCCAAGGCTGATACTGGCTCATCACATACAATAAATTCTGGCTCCACAGCCAGAGCTCTGGCAATGCCTATTCTCTGTCGCTGCCCTCCTGAAAATTCGTGTGGATACCTATTCGCATGTTCACTTGAGAGTCCAACCAGCTCAAGAAGTCTGGCAATCTTATCAGCTCTTTCCTTCTTATTAGCAGCGAGCTTATGTATATCTATCGGTTCGCCAACTATATCGCTTACAGTTAACCTGGGATTAAGCGATGCATAAGGGTCCTGAAATATATACTGCAGCTTGCGCCTGTAGGGAAGCATCTTAACACTTGTAATATCCTGTCCACGATAGAGAACACTTCCTTCTGTAGGCTCATATAATCTCAGCATAGTTCTGCCTACAGTTGTTTTACCGCATCCTGATTCTCCGACAAGACCTAGAGTTTCACCTTCATTGATACTGAATGATACCCCGTCAACAGCCTTAAGCTTACGATGCTTATGTCCCTTGTCAGTCACATCAAAATACTTCTTGAGCGATTTGATCTCAATTAGAGGCTCAGCGTTATTGTTAACTCTGGCAGTCTGTTCATTTACTTTTACCTTACTCATTATCGGCACCTCCGATATTGTTATTTTCAGCGCCGTCCTTCTGACTTATTTCAGCCTGATAATTTTCAACAAAATGGAGCCAGCAGGCGGAATAATGATCCTTTTCCACCTCATAATATGGGGGCTGTTCATCAAGACATATTTTCATACACTTCTCACAACGCGGAGCGAAGGCACAGCCTTTTGGCGGGTTCATCAAGTCAACCGGTGATCCTTCTATTGGCTTAAGAGGATTTTTCTGTTCATCATCAAGCCGCGGCAACGACCCAAGCAGTCCGATCGTGTATTGATGACTTGGCTTACGATAAAGCTCATCAACTGTCGCATACTCAACTATTTTTCCGCCATACATTATAATAACCTTATCACAAACCTCAGAAATAATGCCTAGATCATGAGTTATCATAACGATACTCATACCAGTATTATCCTTAAGTTTTTTCATAATTTCCAGTATTTGAGCCTGAATCGTCACATCTAGGGCAGTTGTTGGCTCGTCCGCGATCAACAACTTCGGCTCACAGGCCAAAGCCATCGCAATCATAGCCCTCTGTCTCATTCCACCCGAAAACTCAAATGAATACTGCTTTATACGCCGCTCCGGAGAAGGTATACCTACATCTGCCAGAAGCTTTACAGCTCTCTTCTCGGCTGTCTCTCCTTTTATCTTCAAATGATGTACCAGAGGCTCCATTAACTGATTACCGATGGTAAATACAGGATTCAGAGAAGTCATTGGATCTTGAAAGATCATCGCGATATCATTGCCACGAATGGTGCGCATTTCCTGCTCTGAAAGATCCAAAATATTTTTACCATCCATCATGACCCGGCCGCCGGTAACTTTTCCCGGGCTCTGGAGCAGACCCATAATTGAATATGCAGATACTGATTTTCCGCTGCCGGACTCGCCTACGATCCCGAGAGCCTCGCCCTTGTCCAAATGCCAAGAGACACCACGGACCGCTTTGACTTCACCTGATGGTGTAAAAAAAGATACGTTCAGATCTTCGACTTCTATCAAGCGCTCAGATGAGCCATTCAAATTATTATCACTATAATTACTCATGAGAGTCTCCTTACTTTTTCATCCTGGGATCAAGAACATCACGCAGAGCATCACCCAGCGTATTGAACGCAAGAATGATTAGAGCAATTGTTACTGCCGGGAAAACAAGCCTCAAAGGATATGTGTATATACCATTTAACGCATCGTTAACCATCGAGCCCAGTGACGCTTTTGGTGCTGAAATACCAAGTCCGATGAAGCTAAGAAATGATTCAACAAATATCGCACTTGGAATTTGCAAGGTAGTAGTTACTATAATTGGCCCCATCGAGTTTAGAAGCAAATGCTTCCGAATGATCCTTCCATTGCCGGCACCCATCGCATATGCTGCCAGAACAAACTCCTGTTCCTTGAGAGCCAGTACCTGTCCACGCACAATACGTGCCATCGTAACCCAATAGAGGAACGCGAAAACAAGGAACATCGATAATAATGGGGCCCCAATCATATCTATGTTGTCGAATATATAGTAGCTGTTTAGAAGATTATCCAGCGGCCCTTTGAGCGAAATTGATAAAAGTATTACTATCAGGGTGTCTGGCATAGAATATATGATCTCAACAATTCGCATCATAATATTATCAACACGAGCACTGGCAAGACCACTTATCGCGCCATAAACCGAACCGATAATCAAAGTAACAAAAGCTGCAAGCAAGCCGATGACAAGCGAAACCTGTGTTCCATCCATTATTCGGACCATAATATCTCTGCCAAATTTATCAGTACCAAATGGATGCTCAAATGAAGGCATGAGGTTTTCAGAGCCTCGGATCTGTTGATCATAGCTATATGGGGATAAATGAGGACCAATAAACGCGAATAAAAACATAAATATGATGAAGCCCAAGGCAATCATCGCAAAATGATTCCGCTTAAATCTTCGCCAGGCATCCTTCCAAAGCGAAGTGCTCTCACGCATAATAACCAGCTCTTGCTTCTCTTCTGGTGTTGCAAGCTCAATTCTGGCCGGGTCCAGCTGGAAACTGAACGGACGCTTCGGTGAGCTTGCCTTATTGCTATTGGTTTCGATATTTATATCGTGACTATCAACATTACTCATTTGTTCACCCCTCATTTCAGCTTGATTCTAGGATCGACAACTGTATAGAGAATATCAACGATCATATTTATACTGATGACAAGTATAGCCAGGAAGATCGTCGTACCCATAATCAAGGGATAATCTCTATTGCTGATCGAGTCTATAAAGAACCGGCCTAGACCAGGAATGCTGAAAATTTTCTCAACGGCGAACCCGCCAGTAATCAAATATGCGGTCAGCGGACCAAGGTAGGTTATTACAGGAATAATTGAATTTTTAAGAGCATGCTTGTAGTGAACCTTGAAGGTTGTGAGTCCCTTAGCTTTTGCTGTTCTTATATAGTCCTGACCAAGTGTTTCAAGCATCGATGATCTAGTCAGCTTGGTCACATAACAAATCGGATAAAATGAATATGTAATAACAGGTAATATATAGTTCGCCGGATTATTAGTCCATGTCGTCGGCGCGATATTAAGCACCGCACCGAAAATTACAAGGAGCAGTGTACCGACAACGAAACCAGGTATTGATATACCAACCGTCGTAAAAAGCATGATCAACCGATCCAGCAGGCTCTCATGCTTGAATGCCGCAG
>CAZSLR010000135.1:0-5606 GCA_964607635.1 uncultured Oscillospiraceae bacterium | reverse complement strand
AACAATGGTGGAACATCACTCTACTGTGACTGTTCCATCTTCTTCAACTGTTATTGTCTTGCCGGTTTGTACATATTCCAGAAACTCTGCCCCTAGATTATCAATGGTCGGCATACTGACATCAGTCCAGACATCAGAAAGGATCGCGCCGGCTGCCGCCAATGAATCGATTGGTCCTGAGAACAGGAGGCATGCGGGTTGCTGGCCAAGTGCTGAGGCGCAGTACAGGACCATGCCGCCAGTTGTCGAGCCAATTGTCTGTGGCAGACAAAGAGCCTTGCTATGCATTGATTTGCCGAAGATATCCGGATTATTCTGGTCTGAACATGTCGCGTCTTTGTCGCCTGACATCAGGCTCTTCTGGAAGCTGGCAAGGGTATTGAAGCCTGATCGACTAACAAGAGCTTCTGCTCTTGCTGTACCAGGAACAACTGCTCTACCTTTAAAAGTCTTCATGATGGCAGTCCTCCTTTCACTATCGCCTCGACAATTTCATCATCAGTGCAGTATCTGGCCGTAGTATAAGTTCTCAGCTTATTAGAATTAGTTATGACCGGCATCTTGCGGCACATCGGATTATTCATATACATAAGCGGACAGATATCTGACAATACGACCCTCATAGCTTTTAGCCTCTGATAATCAGCAGTTTGCTCGAACTTGGCTTTTACCAGTGGTGCAGCTGTAAATACAACTGGTATACCCACCTTGCTGCGTCCGGCAGCCTGAAGCGCCTTCTCCAGTCGATCGGTCCAATCGCCGAGCTGACTGAGCGACAAGTGCGGACAGCCAACGAAGCATAGCTTGGGCTTCGCGGACGGATCCTCCCAGATCAAAGGATAGGAAGCTTTTACACGTTCCAGCTCTGCATCATCAACCACATATGTTTTAGCTGAATCTTTAACAAGTGAATCCTTCTGTTCTACAGCTTCTGGTGTAAGCCCTTCAACATGATAGAGCCCGACAGCGCCGTTTGATGCGGTAGCAGCACCCATATCCTTGAGATAATCTTTTGCCTGTTGATTAAGCTCATTACCGATGAATCGGTCGAGCCCTCTTATGTAAGGAACTTCCTCCATTACCTTCATTCCGATAGCGCTGCCCAGAATCTGAGCCTCCGGCTTCTTGGATGTTTTGATCTCCACCACCCATGATGCTTTGCGGCCATCATCAGTCAATAAGCCGAAATATGGTACGAAGCCCGCTATACTGCCGAACATTTCAATTATTCCGGAATTGCGATTACATCTGGCTCCAAGAACACTGTTAGCAAAAACTACGGCGCTGCTCTCAGCCCAGCTTAAGACATCTCCTTGCTTGGGTGTATTGCCAATCTCTTCCATATAGCAGGTGCAGGAGAATGCATCATCTGACATCAACCCCATAGACTTGAGCTGTTTCTCGTACTGCTTCTGTTTTGAATACATAACCTTGAACACAATATTCTGCAGGAGGTTAGCCGGTACATTTTTATCAAGCGGTCTGGGATCGACACTGAATTGCTGTTTTGACATTACCCCGGCATCGATAAGCTGCTGCATAAGAGAGTATACGGGCTTCATAACAGACAGACCGAAACTTGTCACGAGATGTCCCTTATCCCCGGTTACCGGCACCATACGCTCAGCACCGAAGGTCTCTCCATACATAACCAGAGTTTTCATGACCTTTGCCATTGCTTCTCCCTGACTGCCATCAAGTATTGCTTGCTGTTCATTAGTTAGCTGCACTTATCATCTCTCCTATCTTAAATAGAGTAGGCCAGAGCCTGAGCCGCTCTTGTTGCCTCAAGCACTTTGCCGGCATCGAAGCTGTCACCGATATTGAAGATCTCCGCCGCAGCTCGCTGCTCCTGAGCTTCATAGTACATTTTATTTTCCGGCTTACCACCGAGAGCTAGAACGACCAGGTCTGCTGCTAGTGTTTCTTCAACTGTTTCATTACCGATCTTGGGAGCCAACGGATTCTCTATATTTTCCGGCAGAATCGGCTGCCATGTATTGTATGGGTTCGGTACGCCTTTTGAGACATTGCGGCTGATCTTGACCTTGCCTGTATCGAACCCTGTTACACGCGCGCAGTTCAGCAGCTCAACACCTTCCTTCTTTAGGTAGTAGATAAGATGACCACGGTTCGCTGTGCAAATACCTTTCATAAAATATGGCAGCATTTCCACAACCTTAACATCGCGCCCATACTCATATTTTAGCCAATAAGCTGTTTCACAACCGACAACGCCGCCACCGACAACAACTATATTGGCAGCATCACCAATCAGAGACGGGTCATTCAGCAGGTCGGTTGCCTGAACAGTGCGAATTTTCTCTGCTCCGTCAAATTTAGGCGCCGCGTTAGCTGTACCCGCTGCTACGACTATGCTGTCATAAGATTCGTTCTTCAAGGCTTCTAAGTCAGCTTCTGTATTCAGCTGCAGTTTTACTCTTCCCTGCTCTACATCCTGTTTCAATTGTCTCTCCAGATAACAACGGTAGTTATCAAGTTCGTACTTGATTTTCGGAATGCTTCCAGGGATCACTCGTCCACCAACGCGATCACTCTTCTCATAAATGGTGATATCGTGACCCCTGCCTGAAGCTATTCTGGCAAAAGTAATGCCCGCGGGACCTGATCCGACAACAGCTATCTTCTTCCTCACGGGAGCAGGCATTGGCAGCTCTTCGATACTATGCTCAAATCCAGTTCTTGGATTAACAGCACATTGTGGATGACCACCCTCAACAAATTCATTAATGCATCCTTCCTGACAGCCAATACACGGTCTGATCTCATCTACCTTGCCGGCATAAGCCTTATTCGGCCAATCAGGGTCGGCAAGCAACGGTCTGCCAAGCATGACCATGTCACACTTACTATCGCGCAAAGCCTGCTCAGCAATGTCCGGATAGCCTAGTTTTCCAACGGCTACTACCGGAACATCAAGTCCTGCGTTTGACTTGATGTTATTCTTGGCGAAGTAGTCTTTTACCAGTTTGGATACATCTAGGAAGCAGCCAGCTGGCATACCGGCCGGTGGATGCGGCAGCCACCAGTTATCGTAGCAACCAAGATCAACATCAAACATATCGACGCCGGCTTGCACCAGATTAGTCATATAATCTAGCGTCTGTTCGATCGTTCTGCCATTTTTAAACTTCTTGAGAGCTGAAATGCTCATACCTTGTTCACCGTATGTTTCATTGAGAGCCAGCGAGAGATCTATCCTGTACATGATTGGATACTTATCGTCACTCCTGCGGCGCAACTCTTTGACCAGATCAATTCCGAAGCGCTGCCAATCAGCGTACTTACCCAGCGACCTGCGATTAAATGCCGGATTAGTCAGCTGCTCGAGCAAATAGCCTTCGTGTCCATGAAGATATACGCCATCGATTCCTGCAGCCCTGGCATCAGCCGTTGCCTGACCGGCATTTTTTATGATCTTCTTAAGCTTGCGATCAGACAAACGCATGCAAGGAATCTGAGGAATATAGAAGTTCGGGTTAAACGAAGCTGATACCGGAAATTTCATTTCATTAATCAGACACTGTGGGTTACCGACACGTCCAAGTCCAGGTGTTAACTGAATAAAAATTCGGCTGCCATGAGCATGAACACCTTGAGCCAGATCACGCCAACCGGCAAATACAGTACGGCTGCGGTCGATACGTGGGAAATATGAAAGATCGCCCATTTCCGTGATCGAATTATCGATACCATGGCTGATTGGAACTAATCCGGTCGTAATCAGCCCTACACCACCCTTGGCTCTGGCGAAGAAATACTGCAGCATCTTGTCATTCGGCCTACCTGTTTCCTCACACATGTCGATGTTGCCCATGGGGGCCATTACAATTCTGTTTTTGAGCGTAATGCTGTTCACACGAATTGGCGAGAACATTCGATCATAAGGATAAAGCTCCTGAGTCATCCGGCCGGTACTGCCCGCTTGATTTTCAGTTTCGTTTTTTACCCAACTGCCGTAGCTGTCAACAAGTTCCTGAATCAAAGCATCTGTCTTCATGGATACAACCTCCTGTGGTATAATATCGAATAAACCGAATGTGATTCTGTTTTTAATCTATCATACTAATTGGGGCAAATCAAACCAATGTGAGGATATTATGAGAAAAACACAAGAAAGATCTGAGAAAACTCAGCAAGCAATATTGGAGGCTGCAATCGTAATCGCGCGTAAGTGTGGTTGGAAAAAGACAAGTATCCAGCAAATATGCAAACTTGCGGGGGTTTCTGTCGGCGCCTTCTACCATCATTTTCAATCCAAGCAAGAGGTCATGAACAAATCCTTCCTGCTATTTGATGAAACTCTTGATGACCAATTCGACAGCAAGAAGAGGGCTTCTGACGATTGTGCCAGGCCCCGTTTATCTGTTAAAAATATTCTGCTAAATCAGACCAGATTTATTGTAACCGAAGCCGGACCGTTGATCAGAGAATACTATCTAAACATTCTGACTGATGCTCAACATTCTGCAGTTGACCCAAACAGAAAGTATTACAGAGCGGTTTTATCTTGCATCAAGCAGTCTGAAGGCATGCTTAAGCATAGTCTTAAACCTCAACAAGCTACTGATCTGCTGATTAAATTCGTCCGTGGCAGCATCATCGACTGGTGTCTGCATGATTTCAGTTATGATCTGGTCGAACGTCTTGATCAAGAACTGGATCTGCTGTTGGAAACCATCTTTTCGATCTGAAAATTGCCCAGATAGCGATAACCGACATTGCAATTATCATGCCCTCGATCACATATATACTAAGAGAATAAGGCGAGGCCATTACGGCTGGTGTGTTTACTAATCCGTGCAGCAGTATCGCAAGCAGCACCAATACATATTTACGTTTCGCCACAGCCAGACAAATAATTACAGATAAAATTATATGCACAGGCAGCACTGCCAGTCTCTCAACACCAGCCAGGAAAAAATGTGCTGGTGGAGTCTCAGTCAGCGCTTCCCTCACCTGTTCAGCCTGATCACCGAGCGAAGGTGCTATCAGCGTATCAAAGCTGCCTGAGTTGATCATTAAACTGATAGTAAGATTGTTTACCGTCTGCATTCCAACCAGCAAAACAGCCTCAATTCCTCCATGACCTATACCGAACGCGACCGCGTTTCTCCAATCCAAATGATTCTTGCGAAAGAACCTGAAACCTATCAATCTGCCAGTTTCCTCGAATATTCCAGCGCTCAGCGCATATACAACAAGCAAGTAGATCAGACTGCTGCTATTTTGTTGATGCCAGCTCGATGTTGAAAGGGCACTTAATAAAGGAATCCTAATGATTATCTGGCTAATTACGAAAACAGCAGCACCAACTACGAGCGACAGCGGATGATACCGATGTCGTTTATATAAAATAATCGCAAGCACAACAGGCGCGGCAATCGAAACAATTAGCGTGAACACCATACCAAGAATTGATATTGAACTGACCATATCAGCAACTCCTTCCACGCAGCTGGCTGTTCAGCCGCCTAAATGATGTCAATAGAACGGCCCAATCATGCTTATTGTATCGCATTTTTTATCAATTGTTACTCGGAATGTTGACACAAATAAAAACGAATGTTATCATTAATTGTAAC
>CAZSLR010000134.1:0-5662 GCA_964607635.1 uncultured Oscillospiraceae bacterium | reverse complement strand
CAGTAATTCTCGTTTCTCATAGCATGGAGGATATCTCGAGACTGGCAGATCGTGTACTTGTTTTAAAAAATGGAAGTGTACATGCCTGTGGAAGCCCGGATGAAGTATTCGTTGATGAGGAATACCTTGCTCAGGCAGGTCTCTCTTTACCAAGAGCGAGGGCTTTTTTACAGACAATGTCACTCAATATGCCTGGTCTTAGGATCGACCACTATACGCCTGAAGCGGCCGTTATGGAGCTGATCAGATACTGGGCTGAGAAACGACTGAATAGCCAGGAGGTGGATTAATGCTGGGGAATATTTCATTAGGTCGCTACTATCCGGCGGATTCACTCCTTCATAGACTTGATCCAAGAACCAAGCTGCTTGGAGTTATAATTTTCATGGTTCTGATATTCCTTGCGCAATCAGCAGTGACAATGCTTTTGTTAGCAGTACTTACCATAGTATTGATAATAATGTCCCAGGTCCCGGTTAAACAGGTTCTTTCTGGTCTCAAGCCGATTTTGTTTATACTGATTTTCGCGTTTATACTTAATATCTTTACTGGCACAGGTAAAGAATGGCTAAAAATTGGACCGCTGACGATTACAGATCAGGGCGTTTATACGGCGATTAGAATGGCAGTCAGGTTGACACTGTTAATAATGAACACGACACTTTTGCTGACCTTGACAACGACTCCTGTAATGGTGGCTGATGCCATGGAGAAGCTGCTGAACCCTCTAAGAAGATTTGGTTTTCCAGCTCACGAAATGGCCATGATGATGTCAATAGCGCTGCGTTTTGTGCCGACATTACTTGAGGAAACTGAAAAAATCATGAAGGCGCAATCATCAAGAGGCGCCGATTATGATACCGGTGGACTCATCAGCAAGGCAAAAGGTCTGGTTTCTGTTTTGATACCTCTATTCGTTAGCGCATTTAAGCGGGCAGAGGATCTTGCGACTGCTATGGAGGCTCGATGCTACCGAGGCGGTGAAGGAAGAACAAGAATGAAAAGCCTCAAGTTCACCAACGCGGATGCCGCTTTTGCTGTATTTCTGATAGTCGCAGCTGCAGCGGTTTTAGTGCTGCAGTATATTTTATAAAAGCTTTCATATGGACATTTCCTTGCCCGTGAGGCAAGTGAAGGCTATAATCAACGAAGATATATCAACCAATTCTTTGTCTTAATCGAATTATTTCCTGGAGGTATGGGTGATGAGATATTATGTTGGAATTGACCTGGGCGGTACAAATATCAAGGCTGGTGTTGTTGATGAGAATGGCGTTATTATCTGTAAGGATAGAATGAAGACTAACGCGAATCGTGATCAGCTGGAAATTGTTCGTGATATGGCTCTGATGGCTGAGAATGTGATCAAGCAATCGGGTAAGGATGTCAGTGATGTTGAAGCCATCGGTATCGGATCACCTGGTACTCCAGATAATGACACAGGCTGTCTGATATACGCTAATAATCTTCCTTTTAGAAATGCACCTATGCGAAGCGAGATCAGAAAACATCTCGATCTTCCAGTATATATCGATAATGACGCCAATGTAGCTGCTCTGGCAGAGAGTGTAGCTGGTGGTGCGCGCGGTGCAGGAAACTCTGTTGCTATAACACTAGGCACTGGTGTGGGTGGCGGTGTTGTTATCAATCATCGAATATATAATGGCTTCAATCATGCCGGCTGTGAGGTTGGACATATGGTTATTATGGCAGGTGGAGAGCAATGCACCTGCGGACGTAAGGGCTGTTTCGAGGCTTATGCCTCTGCATCGGCACTTGTGAGAGAAACCGAGAAGGCCGCCAGAGAGAATCCAGATTCAATTCTTAATAAACTGATTGCTGACAATGGCGGACATGCTGACGGCCGCACGGCTTTTATCGGTATGCGACAGGGAGACAAGGCCGCTGCTGAGGTTGTTGATTTCTATATAGAGATGCTGGCAGAGGGCCTGGGAAATGTTATCAATGGATACATGCCTGAGGTAATTGTCATCGGCGGCGGTGTCTGCAATGAGGGAGATGCTTTGCTTCTTCCGGTCAGAGAGCGAGCACTTAAGAAAACCTACCTGGCGCCTAGTGTGGCGGCTCCGCGTATTGAGTTGGCTACTATGGGCAATGATGCAGGTATTGTCGGTGCCGCTATGATGGCCATGAACTGCATTGAGGATGGTATAGCGGGCAAATGACATTTGATCCAGGCGGTCGGCGCAATATCGCGCTGCTGACAGAGTATGATGGCAGTGCCTATCATGGCTGGCAGTTTCAGGACAACGCTGCTTCGGTGCAGCAGACGATTCAGGATTCCTGGCTTGAGCTGACAGGCGAGAAAATCAGTCTTACATCCAGCAGTCGCACTGACGCAGGCGTAAGTGCCAGAGCTCATGTCAGCAATTTTCTGACATCCTTGAGTATACCTGCTGAGAGAGTGACCTTGGCACTGAACAGTGTTCTGCCTGAGCCGGTCAGTATCAGGGCGGCAGCCGAGGTTGACCCGATGTTTAATTCAAGAGTCAGTCCGATCGGTAAGCGTTATTGCTATCGATACTGGCTCGGACCGGTCAGACCGGCACTAATGCGTAATTTGACAGCACATGTTCCAGGCCCGCTGGATATCGAACTGATGAAAGCTGCTTTGCCACAGATAATCGGCAAGCATGATTTCACCTGCATGATGGATCAGGGAAGTGTAAGACGTAGTACAGTAAGGACAATTCATGATCTCTCGCTCAGACAGGATGGCAAGCTCTTGACACTTACGGTTGATGGAGATGGTTTTTTGTACCATATGATCAGGATACTAGCAGGGACACTACTGTATATTGGACAAGGGAAGATAAACGCTTATGATCTGCCGGCGGCTTTTGCCAGTGGTGATCGTAAGCTGACAGGTATGACAATGCCTGCCCAGGGCCTTTGCCTCGAATGGGTCTATTATGATCCGCCAATATTCGATGAGGCTAAGCTGGCCATTTATGAGGGAGGAATGATCTGATGTATAGCTCCAGATGGAAGGATAGAACTAATCTGACCATGCTCACGGATTTCTATGAGCTGACTATGTCGAAGGGCTACCTCGACAATGGACTTGAAGACACTATTGCCTGTTTCGACCTTTTCTTCCGATCCGTTCCAGAGCATGGTGGTTTCGCTGTCATGGCAGGACTGGAACAGATGGTTGAGTATTTAAATGCTCTTGAATTTACTGATGATGATATTGAATGGCTTGGTTCTACTGGCCAGTTTGATCAGCGTTTTCTGGAGTATTTGCGAAATTTTGTTTTTGAGTGTGATGTCTGGGCTGTGCCGGAGGGAACACCAATATTTCCGAATGAACCCATTGTTAAGGTAAAAGGACCTTTGATTCAGGCGCAAATGATTGAAACAATGCTCTTGGTAACGATCAATCATCAGAGTCTGATAGCGACAAAAACCGCCAGAATAGTCAAAGCGGCAAAAGGCAGGCCCGTTATGGAGTTTGGTGCCAGACGTGCGCAAGGCTATGACGCTGCCGTTTTAGGTGCCAGGGCTGCCTATATCGCGGGTGTTGCCGGGACTTCATGTACGATCTGCGGCGAACACTTCGGCATACCAATTCTTGGAACTATGGCTCATAGCTGGGTTCAGACCTTCGCTACTGAATTTGATGCTTTTGCTGCTTATGCCAGATCATTCCCTGATAATACTGTTTTACTGGTGGATACCTACAACACTCTGAAGTCAGGAGTGCCAAACGCGATCAGAACAGCGCGCGAGGTGCTTGAGCCTATGGGCAAGAGATTGCGCGGTATTCGAATCGACAGTGGAGACTTAACCTATCTTACACTTAGGGCGCGTGAAATGCTTGATGCAGCTGGTCTTGAGGACTGTAAGATCGCAGTCAGCAACGCGCTTGATGAGTACATCATAAGAGATCTGATCCAACAGGGCGCGGCGATCGACAGCTTCGGTGTTGGTGAGAGACTTATAACCTCAAGAGCGGAGCCTGTTTTCGGCGGCGTTTATAAGCTTTCGGCCATTGAGAAAGCTGGTGTTGTGCAGCCTAAAATGAAATTCTCTGACAACGCCGGTAAAATTACCAACCCTGGTGACAAAGAGCTCTGGCGCTTCTATGATAAGGTGACGGGCAAGGCTCTAGCTGATCTGATTACTCTGGCTGGTGAGGTAATTGACGAGACCAAGCCATATGAAATATTCGATCAAATGCATACTTGGAAACGCAAGCTTCTGACAAATTATGAAGTAAGGCCTCTACTTTTGCCAGTATTCAAGAATGGGGAGCTTGTACACGAGCATAAATCGATTGAAGAACTCAGGGCATACCATGCGGAAGAACTTGATAGACTGTGGGAATCGATCAGAAGATTCGATAATCCACAAAACTATTTCGTAGATTTGTCGCAGAAGCTGTGGGATCTTAAAGAGAAGATGCTGTTTGAGAATAATCAATCCATTCTATAGATCTCTATTGGTGAGAGAAACAATTTATTGATATCGTATATTAGCTGATACCTCATTGAGCTGGTATCAAACGAGAAAGGAAGTTTTATTATGGCACAAATCGTAAAAATTACTATGGAGAGTGGCGGAGAGATCAGAGTTGAGCTAAACGCCGAGCAGGCACCGCTGACGGTTGAGAATTTTGTCAAGCTTGTGGAGGACGGATTCTATAACGGGCTTATATTCCACCGTGTCATACCTGGCTTCATGATTCAGGGTGGATGTCCTGATGGAACCGGCATGGGCGGTCCCGGCTGGCAGATCAAGGGAGAGTTTAAGCGAAATGGCGTAGATAATAATATACGTCATACACGCGGCGTTATTTCTATGGCCAGATCTATGAGCCCTGATTCTGCCGGATCACAGTTCTTCATCATGCATCAGGATTCGCCGCATCTTGATGGTCAATATGCAGCTTTCGGACAAGTTATTGAAGGTATCGAAACCGTTGATGCTATTGCTGCGACTAGGACCGGCGCTGGTGACAGACCAATTGAAGATCAGAGAATCGCAAGTATCATCATCGAGTAAAGGTTACAGAATAAGCATTTAAATCATAGTTTGCTAGAGAAATAGCTTGCTATTTGGCTGCGTACATGGTATGCTTGGCCAAGGTCAATGCTCTAAACCGATCATCTACGAATACAGCGCCTTCCTGACTAGATTTGGATTGTGTCTACTTGTTCAAAGGTCGTCGTTCCAGATCTTGTCCTAGAAAATTTTAAGGAGGCGTTTAAGATGCCAGATAAAACAATTAATTGTAAGGATTGCGGAGCAGAGTTCATTTTCAGTGAGGGCGAGCAGGCTTTCTACCAGGAGAAGGGTTTCGCTAACGAACCACAGCGTTGTCCTGACTGCCGTAGAGCACGCAAGCAGCAGAGAAACAACAATGGTGGCGGCGGCGGTGGCGGTCGTTACAGCAACGGTTGGTAATTTTACCACTGAAGCTTATCTGATGAACTGGAAATAATTGACCGGTACAGATGATTAAAATGATACCTCGCAGTATAACAGCTGCGGGGTATTTTTATACGCGCTGATTTATACTAATGACACAGGCTCTTGGAGGGATGGTGGCAACGGTTTATCATTCTTCTTCATAGTTTTATCGAGATACATATTTTTATCTGCCTCATGCATCAGCTCATCGACTGACGTTTGCTTC
>CAZSLR010000133.1:1235-5725 GCA_964607635.1 uncultured Oscillospiraceae bacterium | reverse complement strand
TATCAAGACAATAAAAGTTTAAATTTATTGACTATACAGCTCGTAATGCATTAATATAAAATGCGGTACACGCTGAAAATGCAAGAATTATGCGGACTTGTTATAACGCAGTAAATAATTATTCTGTGTATTAAATCAGATATGTTCCGATAAAACCTCTCCAGGAAGGGGCTGGCAAAAGTTATGGATTTCATATTGCACCTTATTAACGGAATTAGCCTTGGCAGCATTTATGCGATTATTGCGCTTGGTTATACAATGGTATACGGCATAGCCAAAATGCTTAACTTCGCACATGGCGATGTCATTATGGTTGGAGGGTATATATCATTTGTAGTCACTGCTAATCTTGGACTGCCACCGGTAGTAGCGATAATCGCCGCTGTAGCAGTATGTACAGTTCTTGGTGTCGTAATTGAGAAGCTGGCTTACAAGCCGCTGCGCGCGGCTCCTTCACTAGCCGTATTAATTACCGCTATTGGTGTGAGTTATTTTCTGCAGAACGCTGCTCTTCTGATTTGGTCCTCAAATCCTAAGAGCTACAGTTCTATGTTTAGTTTTGAGCCGCTAAGATTGTTTAATAACAAGCTTAACATTTCAAGTGTTACTATTGTCACAGTTTTGACTGGTATAGCTGTTATGGTGGTCCTGACATTGATAATAAGTAAAACAAAAATGGGCAAGGCTATGAGAGCTGTCTCGGAGGATAAGGACGCAGCTCAGCTTATGGGTATAGGTGTCAATAAGACAATATCCATAACCTTTGCTATTGGCAGCGGATTGGCAGCTATTGCCGGAGTACTTCTTGCTTCGGCCTATCCGATAATTATGCCCACAATGGGTTCCATGCCAGGTATCAAGGCTTTTACAGCTGCTGTTTTTGGTGGGATTGGATCAATACCAGGTGCTATGCTTGGTGGTATTCTGCTAGGAGTTATTGAAATCATCGGCAGAGCATATATTTCTTCTGAGCTTTCTGATGCTATTGTCTTCTCCGTTTTGATCATTGTTCTTTTGGTCAAGCCTACAGGACTGCTCGGCAAGAAGATCAATGAGAAAGTGTAGGGTGAGATCGACATGATGAAGAAAATCAAGAAAATCAGGAAGAGCACCCGCAGTAATATAATTACATATGGAATAGTCGTATTGTTTTTCTTAACAGTGCAGCTGCTGATGGCATCTGGTAATATGTCGAGCTCTCTGCGTGGTCAGCTTGTACCGATTGCGGCTTACATTGTTATGGCTGTTTCATTAAATCTTACAGTAGGCATACTTGGAGAGCTTAGTCTAGGTCATGCCGGATTTATGAGCGTTGGAGCATTTTCAGGTGTTATAGTAGCCTCAACATTACAGGATCAGATAGCAAGCGCACCAGTAAGGCTTGCGATTTCGATGCTGATCGGTGGATTGCTCGCTGCTGTTGTTGGCGTAATCGTCGGAGTACCGGCACTACGATTACGCGGAGACTATTTGGCGATCGTTACTCTGGCGTTTGGTGAGATCATTAAGAATATTGTTAATATTATATATGTTGGCTATGACAGCAATGGGTTGCAGATGGGACTTAACAGTGCCAAATCAATTGAGCTTGCTGATGGCGGCAAAATGATACTGAATGGACCGATGGGAGCTGTAGGTATTACTAGAATATCAACAGTAACTGCTGGTTTTGTACTGATCGTTGTTACATTGATTATCGTACTAAATCTTATGCACAGCAGAAGCGGCAGAGCAATCATGGCCGTCCGCGACAATCGAATTGCGGCCGAGTCGGTAGGTATAAGTGTTACCAAGTACAAGCTGATGGCTTTTGTAATATCTGCTGCTTTGGCCGGTTTTGCAGGTGCCTTATATGCGCTTAATTTTTCAACTGTCGTTGCCAAAAAATTCGATTTTAATACATCTATTCTTGTACTGGTATTTGTAGTTCTCGGCGGTATAGGTAATATCAGAGGCTCAATCATAGCCGCGACAGTTTTGACTGTTCTTCCAGAGCTGCTGAGGCAGTTCAATGATTACCGTATGCTGATATACGCAGTCATTTTGATCTTGATCATGATCGCGACTAATAATGAAAAAATCAAAAACTTTATCAACAAAATCGGTTTCATGCTTGATCTTAAGACCAAGAACAATGTCAACAAGGGAGGTACAGCGAAATGAGTAAAATGGTACCTGTACCAAGCGCCGGAATTATTCCGGAACGCGATCTTAATTCATCACCAATACTTGAGGTAAGTCATCTCGGTATTACCTTCGGCGGTTTGGTTGCAGTCGAGGATTTCAATCTTGTTATCGGTCGCACAGAAATATCTGGTCTGATAGGTCCAAATGGAGCTGGTAAAACAACAGTTTTTAATTTATTGACCAAGGTATACCAACAGACAAAAGGCGCGATATTGCTGGATGGTGTGGATACGAAGGGAATGACCACTGTTCAGGTTAACCAACTTGGCATAGCCAGAACATTTCAAAATATCAGATTATTCTCTTCATTAACTGTTGAGGATAACGTTAAGATTGGACTCCATAATCAATTTAAGTACGATACTCTCAGTGGTATCCTCAGGCTCCCACCATATTGGAAGGCTGAGAAACAGGCAAAAGAAAGAGTTCGTGAGCTGCTGTCCATTTTCAATATGGAGCATATGGCTAAGTACAAAGCAGGCTCGTTGCCATATGGTGCCCAGAGAAGGCTAGAGATCGTGCGTGCGCTTGCGACGAATCCCTCTTTGCTTCTGCTGGACGAGCCCGCTGCAGGTATGAACCCTTCAGAAACTGAAGAACTGATGGAAAATATTAGAAAAATCAGAGATACCTTCCAGATCGCGATTCTACTTATTGAGCATGATATGAGTCTGGTAATGGGTATATGTGAAGGAATAGCTGTTCTTAATTATGGCAAAATTATCGCGAAGGGAACGCCAGAGGAGATCCAATCTAATCCTGAAGTAATCGAAGCCTATCTTGGCAAACAGAAGGAGGATGGATCTGATGCTTAAGGTTAATGATATCAATGTATACTATGGCAGCATACATGCGGTCAAAGGTGTTTCATTTGAAGTTCACGAAGGAGAGATCGTTACACTTATCGGTGCCAACGGTGCAGGTAAATCAACTATTCTGAATTCTGTTGCTGGTCTTCTGAAAACAAAAACCGGTTCGATAGAGTTCAAAGGAAAGAGCCTACTGGGGACCGCACCTCATTTGATCGTATCACAGGGCCTTGCCATGTGCCCGGAAGGACGCAGAATATTTTTGCAGATGACAGTTGAAGAGAACCTTGAAATGGGCGGTTATACAAGGAAGAGTGATGAAGCGGACGCTAGTCTGATCGATGTCTATGAACGCTTCCCCAGACTTAAGGAGAGAAGAAAACAGCAGGCAGGAACTCTCTCAGGTGGTGAGCAGCAGATGCTGGCTATCGGCAGAGCTCTGATGAGCAAACCAGAGCTTCTTATGCTAGACGAACCATCAATGGGACTTGCTCCGATTCTAGTTGATCAGATATTCTCAATCGTCAAAGAGCTTAACGATACCGGTACAACAATACTTCTTGTGGAACAAAATGCCCGAATGGCACTGTCAATTGCCGATCGTGGCTACGTTCTTGAAACTGGTAAGATCGTTACATCAGCCTCTGCGAAAACCTTACTTAATGATGATTCAGTACGTAAGGCTTATCTTGGTGGCTGATCTCCAAATACAACAATAATGGTAAAAAAGAGCCATCCCCACAAAGAGGATGGCTTTTGCCATTGTATTGTAATCCAAATTTATTCAGCTTCTCTGGACATATACGCAGATATTGCCAGGCCAACAATCAGCAGGACCAGCGCGCCGGCTAAAGTTCCGATCCTGGTTGAACTGATGCCTGTTTCTATCATAATGGCAAAAGGTGATGCCAGTATAAGACCAGTTATCGCGGCATAGGTGCTGATTGGAGCGTTGGCAAAGAGCCAGCGTATCAATTTCGCTATTAGGGCTATTCCAATAAGAATACCGATGCCAAATGGAATAAAAACACCCAGGCCATGCGTTATACCGGCCATGTCAAATGACAATAATGCTTTGATGAACTGGCTGATGTTGCTGATTATGCCGTTATAGAAACCGAGAATCATCAGTACCATTGAACCGCTGACACCAGGTATGATCATGGTTGCGGCGGCTATCATGCCAACTGCGAATAATTGAATTATCATGATAGGGTTCAAATTGAAGTCTGTTGCTGTCGATTCAATATCTTTGTTGAGAGACATAAAAATAACCAGAAGGAAGAAAGCTATAAGTATTACTACATGGCCTATATTTATTTTGGCTCCACGAAAATTCTTCAATATCACAGGCAAACCGCCGATGATAAGACCGATGAACAATCCTGCTGTCTGTAAGGGCCAGGTCTGCAGTGAATGTCTTACAACGAAGGAAAGAGCGACTATTCCGAGAGCTGCACCAATAAGATAAGGCAGAAGAAATAGTAAGCTCTT
>CAZSLR010000133.1:0-1135 GCA_964607635.1 uncultured Oscillospiraceae bacterium | reverse complement strand
TTCCTTGTAAGTAAGAGCACCCTTTTTCATTGCTGACAGGATATCTCCTTTGGTTACCTTCTTGCATGGGCATATAACCTTATCCTTATTCATAGTTTTCCTCCTTGTAAATGCTCAATGAGCACGTCAACATGTTGAGTTGGCGTAGCCCAGCTGGTACAGAAACGTACCGCTGCGTGATTATTTCCGACCTGCTGCCAGATATGAAACGCAAAGTACTCCTGCAGCTTCTCGATCTTCTCTTGAGGCAGTATCGGAAACTGTTGATTTGTATAAGAGTCGTATAGGAAATCATAGCCAGCTTCCTTGCAGGCAGCTTTTATTCGCATGGCCTGATCAACCGCGTATTTGCTGATCTCAAAATAGAGATCATCCTCGAATAATACCAGGAATTGCAGTCCGAGCATGCGGCCTTTTGCCAATAGACCGCCGCGTTGTTTGATGATGTAACGAAAATCCTTCGCCAAAGACTTGTTGCTGATAACGAGTGCTTCGCCGAATAAGGCTCCTACCTTGGTTCCGCCAATATAGAAGGCATCAGTAAGTTTGGCCAGATCCGCCAGGCCGGGTACCTGGTCTGAAGCAACCAGAGAGTATCCCAGACGAGCACCATCAACGTATAGTAGAAGATCCAGCTCGCGACAAGCTTGACTAAGAGCCTCAACCTCCTGCAGTGAATACATAGTTCCGCATTCAGTCGGTTGCGAAATATAAACGAGTGCAGGCTGTGAGATATGCTCATGAGTCGGATCCTGCCAGTGATCTGTAGATGTTTTTCTGATATCAGCTTCTGTCAGTTTGCCATCGCTTGATTCAATTGTGACAACCTTATGCCCAGTTGCCTCTATAGCACCTGTTTCATGAGTGTTGATGTGCGCGCTGGTTGCTGCGATGACAGACTGATGAGGTCTGAGAGCAGCAGAGATAAGCGTGAGGTTTGTTTGTGTACCGCCTACTAAAAAATGGATGTCTGCCTGCTGTCCATTCAGATGTGCCGTGATCAGGCCTCGTGCAGCATCACAATACTGATCCTCACTATAGCCTGGAGTCTGCTCCAAATTAGTCTCTTGCAGCTTATTCAGTATTTTCTGATGAGCTCCCTCAGAGTAATCACTTTCAAATCTGATCATACTAG
>CAZSLR010000132.1:0-5746 GCA_964607635.1 uncultured Oscillospiraceae bacterium | reverse complement strand
GTTATAGCATGTGTGCTCTTCCGCCACCTTGTTTTTTTGACTCGTACATTGCTCCGTCAGCAAGTCCTAGAAGATCACAGGCTTCATTTATTGCGGGAGATATCTCTGTAACTCCAATGCTGATCGAGGGGCTCCACATCTCCTTGATATGATCAGGGCATTCGCTCGCCAGGTTAGCCGCAAGCTTGTTTGCTAAGACCATGGCGTTTTTGCCTGTGCTATGGTTGCATATGACAACGAACTCATCGCCGCCTATTCGGCAAGGTATATCAGTTTTTCTGATGCTGTTTTTTATGTATGTGCTGATCCATTTTAGAACCTTATCACCATTATCATGTCCATGTATGTCATTGACCGATTTGAATTTATCCACGTCAATAAACAGAAGTGAAAAGATGGTGTTATATCTGCGATAGTTGTTTATCTGCAGACTGATCTCTGAATCTGCATATCTTCTATTCCTTAGACCTGTGAGTTCATCTCTGATAGAAAGGTTCTGCAGCTTCTTGTTAGCCTTTTCGAGTTCCAGGGTTCTTTCCTTGACTCTGATCTCCAGTTCTTCATTTCTCTTAGCAAGCTCAATATTTTTTTCGGAAACGATGATAAAGAGCGCCTTCAATGCCTTGAGCAGTGGCTCTGCGGTAGTGTTTTCATAATCCTTTTCTTTGTTATAGGCATCCTCCGATGACATGTTTTCCTGAGTGATATAGCTAATCTGCCTGGCCATGCTTTTATCAGTGTTCAATATATGATAGGCCAGCCAGCGGACCAGGTATTCTATGACATCTCCTAAGGCGTTTGGATCGGTCAACTTTCTTTGATCCTGAAAATAGATATCTACAGTTTTTGCGAAACTGGCATGAGCTTTGAAATGCTGAGATATGTGTCGGTTGTCTACACCTTTTTCCAGCATCAGAGCTTCTTCAGAGTCAAAATGTTCAATCGCGTATTTCTGAAGTTTTGCCTTAATTGTTGATAGATCTTCAAAAGAAATTTTCTCATTATGAAGACTTATCTGCAGGGCATAATTGACCGTTTCGATCAACGAGCTATGCTGCGAATCAACTATGTCTATACCTGTTGAGAATTCGTCTTCCCATTTGAAGTATTCTGTAAACATAGCCGTACCTCCTGCGATTTAGGGGAACAATAGTTATAAATGAATTATATAACAAATAGAAGTTTAAACAATATAGTCCCTTCAGTTGCCATGATCTTCGCGGCTATTCGCAGCAGTCGCGAAAAACGCGTCGTCAAGGTGCAGGAGCTCTTGCGGGAATATCTCTAGTGTTCTTCAGCTGAGCGCGGTAGTGCAGTGGAGTGAGTCCAACGATGCGCTTGAAGACCTTGGTAAAATAGCTCTGATCCTCGAAGCCTACTGCTTCAGCGATATCGATCAGCTTCATCTCTTCATGGCGCAGCAGGTCCTTGGCCTTCTGGACTCGAACCTCGTTGAGATATGTGTTGAAGGGAGTGCCGGTTTCCTGCTTGAATATTCTGCTCAAATAGGGCGGAGACAGATAGACCATTCCAGCCAGCAGATCGAGTGTGACCTTGTCGTGATAATTCGCCTCGATGAACTGAACACAGCGATGAATCGCGTTAGCGTGCCTTGCGTCGGCATATTTGAAAACACTATCCATGAAGCGGTTTGTTGTATCGCTTAGCCACAAACAGAGCTCTTCGATATTTTGCTGTGAGGCCATGCGTGCTCGGCTCTCATGACAGAGCTTAAGTGATTGCTCGGCATTTGCTCCAGCCTCAATAGCTGCCCTGCTGATAAGTGTCAGAAGTTCAAGAATTCTTGATTTGACCAGCTCGAAATCACGTCCGGTTGAAAATAAAATATGTCCCATCATTTCGTTGAGAAGACGTTGAGCCTCTGTTTTATCGGCATCTGTAATGCTCTTAAGCAGAGCACGTTCGATGGCAAAAGGATACGGAGGCGGAAGCTCTTCATTTTTCAGCTGCATAATATATGACGTTATCTGCCCCTGGATAGCGTCTGAATTTTGCGAGTCTATTAGCCTGTTGGAAACTGATACCTTGTTCATGAAGCCAACAGCCATAAATAGAAGTGTTGATAGATCGTTTACCTTGTCAGGTGTAATAATAGGCATTTTATCAAGCTCATTGATTATCTGCTCAAGATGTTTGCCATTATACTTACCTAGCTCGCAATCGATATAGTCCTGGCGGTCAACCATCAGAAATGGCCCGACTGTGATCTTGGCAGCACTGCTGAGCTCTCCAAGGATCGGCGAAACGAAGCAGGTCAGCCCCATCGGGCAGTAATAGATATATTTACCACCGAAGCGCTCTGCCTCCGTCATGCCATAGTTTTGTGCCTGCACACAATGCGATTTGGGATTGCCGGCGCGCTCGCACAAATTGCAGCTGCGGCAGCCATAACCATATTCGGCCAGGACCTTGCCGTGAGCGTCGGAAACAGTGCAGCCAAGACCAGTAGCGCCGGTAAAGGCAGAGGCACATTCTTTTGCTAGAGTCAGATCGAAGGTTTCTTGATAAGGCATGCAGCTCACCTCGTTTTGGTACAAACGGATTGATGGCAAAATATTACCAAATTTCACAAGCTAATACAAGTAAGTATGTTTTGCCTGTGATATTCTGAGCACACTAGGGTAGATGTAGGCCAAAATATGGTCAAATTTACAGGGTGCGAGAAAAGGAGAGCGAGATGTCAATTTTAAATGAAATTTCTGAGAACCTGCAGAAGGGTAAAGCAAAGGTTGTTAAGGAGCTTGTTCAGCAAGCGGTCGATGAGGGTATTCCTGTAAAACAGATCCTTGATGAGGGTCTTCTGTCAGGAATGGGCATCATCGGTGTCAAATTCAAGAATAATGAGGTTTTCGTACCAGAGGTTTTGGTCGCTGCCAGAGCTATGAATATGGGCGCTCAGGTGCTTAAGCCATTGCTCGTTGAGAGCGGTGTTGAGGCAGCCGGTAAGGTGTGTCTCGGTACGGTAAAAGGCGACCTGCACGATATCGGCAAGAACCTGGTCAAGATGATGCTTGAGGGCAAGGGTCTTGAGGTTATCGATCTCGGTACAGATGTACCGCCTGAGAAGTTTATCGAAACTGCTCAGAGTGAAGGTTGTGACGTTATCTGCTGCTCAGCTCTGCTTACAACGACAATGGGTGTAATGCAGGAAGTCGTTGACGCAGCGAAAACTGCTGGTATCCGTGAAAAGGTAAAGATCATGGTTGGCGGTGCTCCTGTAAATCAGAACTTCTGCGAGCAGATCGGTGCTGACTATTACACACCAGATGCCGCGACCTGTGCCGAAGTGGCAATCGGACTCTTTTCTGCTTAAGTAAGAATCTATTTTTATTCCTTACAAGTAAAACTCAAATAAATAGCAAACTGTGTGAATGAGCAAACTGCTGTATCGACGCAGCAGTTTGCGTGCGATAAATAAGGAGAAAACGTAATGACGCCTAAGGAACTTTTATTTAAAACCTTGAGACATGAAGTAACAGAAAGAGCACCGTGGGTGCCTTTTGCCGGTGTACATGCTGGTAAACTGACAGGTGTTGACGCTACAGAGATCCTGACAGATGAGGATAAACTGGTTGATGCGCTGATGGAGGTCAATCGTCTGTATAAGCCTGACGGACAGCCGGTTGTCTTCGATCTGCAGCTGGAGGCCGAGATTCTAGGTTGCGACCTGGTCTGGGCGAAAGATGGTCCGCCAAGTGTTGCCAGCCACCCTTTGGCTGATACTATGAACATACCCTGTCGCTGTACTCTGCCGACACCTGATGCCGGCCGTATGCCGATGGTTCTCTCCGCGATGCGACGCATGAAGGCAGCAGTCGGCGAAACAACCGCTCTCTATGGTCTGCTGTGCGGACCGTTTACACTGGCCAGCCATCTGCGCGGTAATGACATCTTCATGGACATGTATGATGACGATGAGTATGTTAAGGATCTGATGAACTTCTGTACCGATAGTGCCAAGAAGATGATAGATATGTTTGTTGACGCCGGCATGGACGTTATCGCAGTAGTTGATCCGCTGGTATCGCAGATATCTGTCGATCACTTCGAGGAATTTCTAAGTGAGCCTTTTGCCGAGATATTCCGTTATATTCGTGAAGAGAAAAAGGTCTTCTCATCGTTTTTCGTTTGTGGTAACGCGACCCGCAATATTGAGGTCATGTGTAAAACCGCGCCTGATTCGATCTCTGTTGATGAAAACGTAGATATCATGGCGGCAAAAGCCATCTGTGATAAGTACAACGTTGTTATCGGCGGTAATATCCCGCTGACAAGTGTCATGCTTCATGGTACACAGCAGGATAATATGAAATTTGTTGTTGATATGCTGGCTAAGCTGGATGAATACAAGAATTTTATCGTGGCGCCAGGCTGCGACATGCCCTATGCCGTACCTGTCGAGAATACTATCGGCGCAGCTCAGGCCGTTCTTAACACCGATGACTCCGCTAAAATGGTTGAAAACTATACATCAGCTACCTTCGATATCGAGGTTGAATTACCTGATTATGCAAACCTTGAGAGACCTCTCGTTGAAGTATTTACACTGGATAGCGCCACCTGTGCGGCCTGTACCTATATGATGGGTGCTGCCAATGTGGTAAAAGGCACCTTCCGTGAGAAGATCGACCTGGTTGAGTATAAGTTCACCGAGAAGGAGAACATTGCCCGCTGTATTAAGATGGGCGTCACCAATTTGCCGTGTATTTACATAAATGGCGAGCTCAAGTTCTCATCGATCATCCCCAGTACTGAAGAGCTGGAAAGCGCTATAAACGAAGTAATGTAAAATGGATTTTTATTTGATCACAGGCTTCCTGGGTGCCGGGAAGACCACATTTCTCAAGAACTTCATCCGTCTGCTTGCCCCTAAGCGTATTTTTCTCATAATCAATGAGTTTGGCAAAGAGGGTGTCGACGGTAAGCTGCTGCGCGAGATGAATTCAGTTCTCGCAGAGATCAATAATGGTTCCATCTTCTGCACCTGCAGGCTGGATAAGTTTGAGGAAACACTGAAAACAGCATTGGCTCAGAAACCAGATGTGATCGTCACTGAGGCGAGCGGCTTGGCAGATCCTACCAATGTCAGCCATGTTCTGTCACAGTATCCGGAAATTATCTATAAAGGGAGCATCTGCCTGGCTGATAGCGTCCAGCTGCCTCGTGTATACCACACCGCTGTGGTTTCACAAAAGCAGCTGGCCGTTGCCAGTCTTGTGCTGCTTAATAAGACTGACAAAGCAACAGACGAACAGCTTGCAGCCACACGGGACTTGATTCAGCAGTCAAATCCAGCAGCCTATATCAAGCAGACCGAATTTGGGCGAATCGAACCAGATTGGCTCAAGCTGCTGACTCCCTTGCCCGATTTCGAGCGAGTCTCAGAGCGGCGTGATATAACACTGCAGAAGAGCGTGCTTGAGATAAGCTCCGCAATGAGCAGTGAAATGATGCTGCACTGTCTTAAGCAGCTAAGTGAAAGCACATACAGAATGAAGGGTTTCCTGCAGCTTGCTGACGGCATTTTCTATGCCGACTGCACTGGTCCGGAGGTCCAGCTCAAGCCCTGGCAGGGCGAGGCCAACAACAGGCTTGTTCTATTGGCTGGAAGAGGAATGCCACTGCGAAAATCGATCAAGCAGGCTCTTTCATGGTATGATGAATATCTCAAACTGGTAAAAGAAGGCGAGCAGGATGGATGATATGATAAGTGCAATGATACAAG
>CAZSLR010000131.1:0-5767 GCA_964607635.1 uncultured Oscillospiraceae bacterium | reverse complement strand
GACAATATACATAATGTTACGGTCTCTATTGGCTTATCGATGTATAAACATGATAACTTCCTTCATGCTGTTACAGATGCGGACAAAGCACTGTACGCGGCTAAAGAAAGCGGACGCAATAAGGTTATATTTTATGAGGATATGGGAGAAAACTATGGAACAAAGAGTGAGAGAGCTTAAGGGATTACTAAAAGAGTTGATAGATGGTGTAGAACCAGCTGATGTGCTAGGCCGGGTTTCAGTGGATTTTGGATCATTAGATCCTTTGGAGCTGGCGGCTGCTGAGGAGCTTTTGGTTGCTGAGGGAACTTCGCTTGGTGAGATTCAGCGGGCGAACGAGCTGCATACAAATCTGACAGCAGCGAGAATTGTAAAGAAAGAGCCTTCTGATAGAATAGATTTGATCCCTGGCCATCCCGCTTACGTATTTCTTGGAGAGAATGAAGGTCTAAGTAAATTTATTATCGATAAGCTTGATCCTGATCTTCGAAAGTATCTCAGTTCGCTTGAAGAGAAGGATAGGCTCGATCTAGAAGCTGACGCAGAAGAATTAGTAAAGATAATCAAGCATTATGATCGTAAGGAGAACTTGCTGTTTCCATATTTGGAACGAGCAGGTATAACAGTTCCACCGCAAGTCATGTGGGGAGTGGACGATGTAATTCGTGATTTGCTTAGACTATTTGTCAAGGCAATTAAGCAAGCTCCTGTAATGCCTAAACGAGTTGAAATGATCTATGAGAGACTGATTCCTCAGCTGGAGAGCATGGTAGTCAAGGAAAGAGATATTCTTATTCCAATGCTTGACCATCATATGACTGAAAGAGATTGGGAGTTAGTTGCTCAGGAGAGCAGCATTATTGGCTATGTTTTTAATAAGGGCATCGAGGGTGCTTCCAACTCGGATGCGATGACCTGGCTTAAGCAACAGAGCGGAGAAAGCATATCTGCGATTGAGACTGATACCGCTGCTGTTGCAGATAGGGTAATTATGCCTAGTGGTGATATTACAGTTGATCAATTGACCGCTATGCTTAATACGCTGCCAACGGACCTTACTTATATTGATAGTGATAATGTCGTAAGGTATTATTCCGAAGGTAAACATCAGGTTTTTACGCGAACACGAACAATAATCGGCAGAGATGTTTTATTATGCCATCCACCTCAGCTTATTCCAAAAATAAAGAAGCTATTGGAAGAATTTCGATCTGGTGCCAAAGATTATGAAATCGTACCTGTAAAAATCGGCAGAAAGCTTAATCTTGTAAGATATTACGCTGTTAGAAATGAGCAGGGCGAATATATGGGTACTGTAGAGGTTACTGAGGAAATGTCTGAGATACTTGAGCTGATCGAGAGTAGAACAGGATCAAATAAATAACCTGATAGCCGCGATAGCTGTCATTATCAAAATGATAATGCGGAAGGTTTTCTCGTTTATTTTCTTCAGTGTCCATATTCCAAGCTTAATGCCGACAAATACAATAGGCGATAAAATGAATGCCAGCAGCATATCTCTCCAGTCAACACTGCGCCAGACGAAGAGCTGTACAGGCAGCTTAAGCAGATTTACGATCATGAAGAAAACAGCAGATGTGCCAAGAAAGCTGCTCTTGGACAAGTTCCTGGCCAGCATGTAGACCGCGAATATTGGACCGGCTGCATTTCCAACCATCGATGAGAATCCGCTTGCTGCACCTGTGAAGGTGATCAGAAGCGGATTTTTCGGCAGTTTGAAGCTGCTGCCGCGATATTGCTGATAGATCATTAGCAGAAGGCAGATCAAAACCAACACAGCTATGGAATACTTAAATTGCTTATCGTTAATGAAACTGCCGGTCAAAGCTCCCAGAATGATGCCGATTGCTGCTGCTGGCAGCATTATACGTATTTCATGCCAGTTCGCACCGTGTCGATATTCCTTAACCGCGAAAACATCGCCAATAATGAAGAATAACAGCATCATGCCTGTCGACTGCCTGGCACCTAGAACAGTTGCCAGAAGTGGTATGGCCATCATGATAGTACCGCTAAGTCCTGATTTGCCAATACCTACAAGCAGTCCTACCACGATTATTACTATCAGCTGAACAATATTTACTGAGAAAAACTCAAGTATTTCCATAACATGAAAACTCCAATCACATTGTACAATGGCATCTATTTTATCCTTGTTAAGCCAAAAAGCACAACATTTTTGGCTTAGGTCTGGTTTATTCAATATCTTATCCTTATAATTTTTAGTAGTTCAATTAGTTTAGGATACTTTATGACAAAAAGCAGTTCAATGGAGGACTAAAAAATGATCATAGGAATTCCCAAAGAGATCAAGGTACAGGAAAACCGAGTCGGAATGCCGCCAGCAGGAATCGATGCATTGGTAAAAGCCGGACACACGTGCTTCGTCGAGAAATCAGCGGGAGTAGGAAGCAGCTTCGAAGATATTGAATACATTGAAGCTGGTGCGAAAATTCTTGATACTGCAGCAGAAGTATATGCTGCCTCAGATATGATAGTTAAGGTAAAAGAGCCTTTGCCACAAGAATTTGCACTGTTGAAAAGAGGTCAGATAATTTTTACATATTTACACCTGGCACCGGACAAGAAGCTTACTGAGGCGCTTCTAGAGGCCGGGGTCATCGGTATAGCATATGAGACTGTTGAGCTTGCTAATCGATCACTTCCGCTGCTGGCACCAATGAGCGAGGTGGCTGGTCGAATGGCCATCCAGGTTGGAGCATATCTTCTTGAGAAGAGCAATGGCGGCAGAGGAATTCTGCTTGGAGGTGTTTCTGGAGTTGAACCAGCCAAGGTTGTAATTATTGGCGGTGGTAATGTTGGTATCAACGCAGTAAAAATGGCAGTTGGTTCAGGTGCTCAGGTAACAGTTTTAGATGTAAGCGGTCCCAGACTTGCCTATCTGGATGATCTCTTCCAGGGCAGAGTTGTAACACTCATGTCAAATAATTACAATATCGCCAGGGTAGTAAAAGAAGCTGACCTGGTTGTAGGTGCTGTGTTGATTCCAGGTGCAAAAGCTCCGTGTCTAGTGACTGAAGATATGGTAAGGACCATGAATGCGGGGTCAGTTTTGGTTGATGTCGCTATTGATCAAGGCGGGTCTATAGAAACAATTGATCGAGTCACTACCTTGGATGATCCTTGTTTTGTAAAGCATGGAGTAGTCCACTATTCTGTCGCTAATATGCCTGGTGCTGTTCCACGCACTTCGACCATGGCACTGACAAACGCCACCTTGCCGTATGTTATCCAGCTGGCTGATCTTGGTGCCGAGCAGGCAATGCTTAAAAATGAAGCCCTGAAAAAAGGTTTAAATGTTTACAAGGGTAAGCTGACGCTAAAACCAGTCGCTGAGGTTCAGCAGCTTATATACACATCTGCTGACTCAATATTGAGAGCATTATAATGACACTTGAATCTCAGATCGTGAAACTTTTATTAGATGGTGGAGCCTGTGATGTCGGCATGTCGTCACCAGAAGATGGACCTGCAAATCTTAAATACGCCATCTCTTTTGTTGTGCCATTATCAGAAGCAATTGTTGATCAAATCGAACATAGTCCTACTTATTCCTATTTTCATCATTACAGAACTGTCAATGCTCTGATAGATATGCTTTCATTGAAAACTGGATTACTTCTGCAGAAAAATGGTTATCTTTATATGCCTATAGGAGCTTCTCAGTCACAGCTGAAGGCAGGACAGCGAACACATGAGGGTCTATATTCTCACAAAAAGGCAGCAGTGCTTGGCGGTTTGGGAACCATTGGCAAGAGTGCTTTGTTTTTGCATCGGAAGTATGGTCCCAGAGTCAGATTAGGTACAATTTTTACGGATTATGAGTTTAGCGAAGTAAAACATGATTTATCATCGGAATCAGTATGCGGCAGCTGTGACCTTTGTCGTGCTTCCTGTCCTGCTGGAGCCATTAAGGGCAATGAGTGGTTCCCTGGATGTGAACGCGAATTTATTGTAGATGCTTGGAGCTGCAATGACTATATGCGCGAGCATTTTATGAAAATTGGAAGAGGATCAGTATGTGGCATATGCATGAGTGTTTGTCCATATGGCCAAAAACAGCACTAAATTTACAAATATCAGAAAACGTTCAGAAAAATATATGCAATCGATATATGCTCGCTGTTTCAAAAATTGTGATATTAGGTAACAAGAGTTTCAACTGGAACAAGCGTTATGAAAACAGGCCTATACAGTGTAATCAGCCATCTAAGATTCTACAAAGAGGCAGTTGTAACTGAAGAATCATAAGTTATATTTATGCAACATTCAGGTTGACATCTTTCAGATAACTATATAGAATCGATTCATATCAATTATGTAGGATTTCAATGAAGATTGACAATTCACAAAAGATGGGAGAGAGGAAAATGAAGAAATATCGTTTTCAATTAGTTGCACTGGCACTGATCGTTAGCATTTTCACGCTGGCAGCCTGTGGTGGCGGCACAGCAACTACAACAACGACAGCTGCTCCGACAGATTCAGGCGCAGAAACAACAGAGCCTGTAGATAATGGTGGTTCTGAAGGTGGCGCTATCAAAATCGGCGGTATTGGACCACTGACTGGTGCTGCCGCAGTTTATGGCAACGCAGTTTATAATGGATCGAAAATTGCTCTCGAAGAGATCAACGCACTCGGTGATCTTCAGTTTGAGCTTAATTTTCAGGATGATGAGCATGACGGAGAGAAGGCAGTAAATGCATACAATACTCTGAAGGATTGGGGTATGCAGATTCTTAATGGTACTGTTACTACAACTCCAGCAAATAGTGTTACCCCTGAATCATTCGCTGATCGTATTTTCGCACTTACACCTTCAGCTTCTTCACCAACAGTTGTAGAAGGCAAAGATAATGTATTCCAGCTTTGTTTCTCTGATGATAATCAGGGAATTGCTGCTGCTCAATACATAGCTGATAAAAAGCTCGGCGAGAAGATCGCTATCATCTACAATAACGCTGACGCTTATTCAACCGGTATCTACGAAAAATTTGCTTCAGAAGCAGAGGCTAAGGGTCTTGAGATCGTAAGCACAACCACTTTTACAGATGAGACAAATGATTTCAATGTTCAGCTGACAGAGGCTAAGAATGCAGGCGCTGACCTGCTCTTCCTGCCTATCTATTATCAGCCAGCTTCATTGATCTTGTCACAGGCTAAGTCAATGGAATACAGCCCGAAATTCTTCGGTGTTGATGGCATGGACGGCATCCTGACTCTGGAAAACTTCGATACAACTTTGGCCGAAGGAGTTATGCTGCTTACACCATTCGTTGCTGACGCAGAGGATGAGAGAACAGTCGCTTTTGTAGCTAAGTATCAAGAACAGTTCGGTGAGGTTCCAAATCAGTTTGCTGCAGACGGATATGATGTTATGTATGCATTGTACGAAGCCTCCAAGAAGGCTGGCGTTACAGCTGATATGACCGCAGAAGAAATCAATGACAAGCTGATAGAGGTATTTACTTCAGCTGACTTCAGTGTTGACGGACTGACTGGCGCAGCAATGACATGGTCAGAATCTGGTGAAGTTTCCAAACAGCCAAAAGGTATGGTCATCGAGAACGGTGCCTATGTTGGTATGGACTAATATTACAAACGAACATTGATTATTGTTTACTGACCCGGAGAGAGGGCTGTCGGTCTGCCGGCACCCTCTCTTTTCATATCAAGACAATAAAAGTTTAAATTTATTGACTATACAGCTCGTAATGCATTAAT
>CAZSLR010000130.1:0-5781 GCA_964607635.1 uncultured Oscillospiraceae bacterium | reverse complement strand
AAGACAAATTGCTGACGATAACGTATTTATGGTGGGTGATATTAAGCAGTCTATCTATCGCTTTCGCTATGCAAATCCCGCGTTGTTCGCGGAAAAAGCAAATAGCTTCGAGAAGGACCCAACTACCGGGCGTTTATTACGACTAAATCAGAATTTTCGCAGCGTACCAGGAATAATCAATGGGGTCAACAGATTTTTTGAATCTTTTTTGACGGAGGATAGCGGTGAGATTGAATACAAAAACGGTCATCAATTGACTGCAGGTGTTAATGATACTGGTGACGCAAGAATCAGAACAATAATAGTCAATGTCAAAGAAAATCAGCTGAGTGGGAGTGGGTCAGATGAAGAAATTCTTGAAGATAGCAGTGCGGCTAAGGAGAGTCTTGCGGTAATCAGAGAGATTAGAGCTTTGGTTGATTCTGGAAGCTTCGGCTATGGCGATTTTGCCATATTAGGAAGGACACGAGCAGTATGCCAGGTTTATTACAAGCAGCTATCTGAATATGGTATACCGGTAACCGCATCAGGGGAGAGAGATTTTCTTGATTCACCTGAACTGAGATTAATGGAATCACTTATTAATTTGCTGGATAATATGCAACAGGATATCCCATTGGCAGCAATAATGCGATCAGCAATCGTTGAGAGTGCTTTCAGCGAAGAAGAACTAATGATTATTCGCTCGGAAGATCGAAACAGTCCTGATGAAATTGAAGAAGACCGGCATTTTTATGCATCAGTTATAAGGTATAGCGATAAAGGCTCTGATCAAGCATTACGCCAGCGTGTCCGCAATTTTCTGAATAAACTTGCGAGCTGGCGTGAATACGAGCAGTTTATGAGCATTTCTGAGCTTATCGGTCATATATACGAAGAGAGTGGTTTGCTTGAGCGTGTAAGCGCTCTAGATTCCGGCCCGGAACGAGTCAAAGATCTGGAGCTTTTCCGAGAGTGGGCAGATAATTTTGAGAGAAGCAGACAGAGGGGTATCTACAGCTTCGCGCTTTATATAAGAAAAATCAGAGAGAAAAAACTGAGTGAGAGAGGTTTTGACTCGATAGTTAGTGTGGAGAACGCTGTTCAGATCATGACTATACATGGCAGCAAAGGCCTGGAGTTTCCTGTTGTTTTCGTCGTGGGTGCTGGCAAAAAAATGGATGCGAAATCAAGTCTAAGTTCCATAGCTATTAGTGAACATGGCGGTATAACCAGTTTTGCTATGGATCCCGAGAGATCAGAACGTCATATGACGGCACTTCACTATTCTCATCTGCTTAAATCTATCAGAGCAGAACGTGCTGAGTCCTATCGATTGCTCTATGTGGCTATGACCAGGGCTGAAAAACTGCTTTATATTGTCGCGAATGTGGATGTTAAGGCAGATAATAGCAGTACCAGTAAATCAAAAATGAGAAGCCTGCTGGAAGGATACAAAAATTCCGGTTCGTTGCTGCCGGTTCCTGCTTATGTTTCAGCTTCAGCAACGACCTGGCTGCAGCTTATTCTGTTGGCGATGTCTGCTGAGCCAGATCTAGATCCGCTAAAATGGTTTTCTGATGATGGAATTGAGCAGGGTTTTATGCAGCAGAGCAATGATTATTATATTCTCAATTGGTTTGAGTCCGATTGGCTGCGTTCTAAAATCTATCCTGATACTGAGTTGATAAATGAAGCTGATCATAAAGATCAAGAACAGCCAAATGATGAGTTGCCTGATCAAGAACTAATCGAATGTTGGTCTAGACGTCTTTTCAAAGAGTATCCCTATGCTTCTATTCAACAGCGGCCCTCCAAGCTAACCGTTACAGGGCTCAAGCGACTGCAGGAGCAGCTGATTGCTGCTGATGCTGAAATTGAAGGTGATACGACCGAGGGGGATGAATCTAGATTTGAACAGCCTCAGGCTAGAGAGATGGTAATGACGCTCAAGCGTCCTTCTGACACAAATAAACGCGAGAATAAAATCAAAGGCGCTGAATTAGGCAGTATGCTGCATAGCATATTTCAGTTTGTCGATTTAGTTAAATTGAATGCTGAGGCTGATGAGGCTGAAGCAAGACGACAAATTGTAGAGATGGCTGATAAGAGGATAATATTCCCAAGGTATCTTGGTCAGGCTGTTGAGTGGAGTGGCGCTTTGGCTTCTTTTGCGAAATCTGAAATTGCTGAGGCTATCAGGAAAATTGAAATCGAAGGGGGGGCCGTTTATAGAGAGATGCCTTTTACAATAGCCGTAAAATCAAATGGCACCTTAATTCAGACAAACAACCTTAAACTAGATTCTGTTTACGATGACGAGAATCCAACTCTGGTACAAGGTATGATTGACTGTTGGTTCGAGGACGAACGAGGAGTGACGCTGATCGATTTTAAGTCTGATTATCTAGATTGCGCGTCTGAAAACTTTTCCAATGAGCTGAGCAGTCGCTATAAGTTGCAGCTCGACTACTATGCCGATGCTATTGCCAGAGCAACAGGCAAGAGACCGCAGCGCAGAATCATTTGGCTGATAAGATATTCACAAGCTGTTGAGATATAAGAGATAAGCTGATAACAATCAAAAGGATCGCCTGCATTTTGACAGACGATCCTTTTGCCTATTGTGTCCGATTCAGATCAGAATAAACTGAGCAAATTAAAATGGCTATAAATTGATACCGCAATAAGTGAAACAGTAGACATAATTTTTATGAGGATATCAAGGGAAGGCCCGACTGTATCCTTGAGAGGATCACCAACAGTATCACCAATTACTGTAGCGTCATGGGTAGGTGAGCCTTTGCCCTCGCCGTCTACACCGCCTGCCTCGACAAATTTCTTCGCGTTATCCCAAGCTCCGCCGCTGTTAGCTGTGAATAGGGCAAGCATAACCGCAGATATAGTCGCGCCGATCAGCAGACCGCCTGCGAAGCTTGGACCGAATATGAAGCCGCTTACTAGAGGTACTCGGACGGCTAGAAACACTGGCAGCTTCATTTCGCGAAGTGCACCGGCAGCGGAAATTGTAATACAACGCTTGTAGTCTGGCTTAACTTCACCAGTAAGAATGCCAGGCATCTCACGGAACTGACGTCTAACCTCGTTTACCATATCACCGGCACTCTTTGCTACAGCGTCGATCAGCAGACTGGAGAAGAGGAACGGCATCGCTGCACCTACAAAAGCTCCTGCCAGAACATAGGAATTGATGATATTTAGTGAGACCTCGACAATAGTTTCATTGATACCTACCTGTGCATACATGAAGGAAACAAGCAGTGATAATGAAGCAAGAGCTGCTGAACCGATCGCGAAGCCTTTGCCAATCGCAGCGGTAGTGTTTCCTACGGAATCAAGCTTATCTGTTATCTGGCGTACCTCTGGTTCGAGCTTGCTCATTTCAGAAATACCACCGGCATTGTCTGCTATTGGACCATATGTGTCAACGGAAACAGTTGCCGCCAGGAAAGAAAGCATACCTATTGCTGCCATTGCGACACCATAAATGCCAGAAATAGCATTGGAAGCAATAACTGCTATAGCCAGAGTAATGACGGGAAGGAAAACAGATTTCATACCAACAGCCAGACCGTTGGTGATGGTCAACGCAGTGCCGCCTTTTGAAGCGAATGCTATTTTTTGAGTATGCTTATAATCATAGCTGGTATAACGTTCGGCAAAATAGCCAATAGCGATACCTGCCACAATACCGATAACTGCTGCGATCCAGGGCGACATGGAACCGGCCGTGAATCCTGCTGAAGCTACCTCCATGTTTTTGAAGAAGAAATATGTGAATACCGCACCACCAGCTACGATCAAGGTCGCACTTGACCATAGAGCTATATTAAGCTCACGATGGGGGTTATCTGTAGATTTGCGGATTAATACATAAGCAATACCTATGACGCAAGCTGCTAACCCCAGGGCTGAGAACAGAATCGGGAATACAAGGAGCTTCGCAAGAAGATCAGCGCTAATAGGATTGCTCCCGTGCAGTCCGGTAAAGAACATATATGAGGCGAGAACTATACATGAAATGATAGCGCCAATGTAGCTCTCAAGCAGATCGCTGCCTAGACCGGCAACGTCACCAACATTGTCACCAACATTATCTGCAATCGTTGCAGGATTACGCGGATCATCCTCTGGAATATGAGCCTCTGTTTTGCCAACCAGGTCGGCGCCCATATCAGCAGCCTTCGTATAAATACCTCCGCCTACACGGTCAAACAAAGCGACAACTGAGCCGCCAAGTGAATAGCCTGTGACTGTCATTGTAAAGGGGATAAAGGGAATACCTATCCAGTTCTCAACTACTGTTACGTTCTCAGCTGATGCCTGTCCCATAAATATTCCAAATACAACATATACTATCAATAAACCGAGAAGCCCCAGACCTCCCACTGATAAGCCCATGACACTACCGCCACGCAGAGCAACCTTCATAGTTTTACCAAGATCATTTGTAATCCTGGCTTCGTTGGATACTCTAACATTTGAGATAGTTGCGATTTTCATGCCAATGAATCCTGCTGTAGCGCTCATTATCGTACCAATAATGAAGGCAACACCAGCATACCAGTCAATGATGACACCAAGGATAATTGCGATTACAACTGCTGCCGCCGCAATGATCTTGTATTCGTGGTTAATGAAAGAGTCTGAACCTTCTTGAATGGCCGCTGCTATCTCTTTCATAAGCTCTGTACCGGCATCCATTTTTTTGACTCGCATGAAATTGTATGCTGCGAAGCCAAGAGTAATGATTACAGCTACAAGTATCGGGATGATAAATGCATAGATCACGTTCTATGTCCTCCGTTGTCAAATTGTATGCGATGTAACAGTTTCCAGATCAAGTTGCCCTATAATTCTCCAAGCACGAACCTTGTCCAAATGAGGTCAGTTCTCAAATTGGATACCCGCCAAATCACACCAGTTTAAATTTTAACATGAAATTGTCAATCAAAAAACCGTAATAATTAAGGGAAAGCATATAAATTCTGCATATCTTGTGATGGTTGTACTTTTAGTTAAACAACTAGACTGCTATGATTGTATAAAATGGAACTGTTAAAATTTAGCTTTAAAATTATCCAATTAACTAAGATGGAGGATTCAAATCATGAGAATTATTGATTTATCTATACCAATCACAAATAGTACAAAAGTATATCCGGGTGATTCTTCTCCAGAAGTAAAATCATCAAGAGCAGACAGCGAGAACTACATGTTATCCACAATTAAGCTTGGTTCTCATACAGGAACACATATAGATGCTCCGCTGCATGCTTTGGTTAATGGAATAGGTTTAGGTGCCCAGCCTTTGGACTCGTATATCGGTGAAACTTTAATTGTTGACATTCATGATGCTGAAGCTGGCTCTATTATAAGTATTGATATGATAGAGCGAGCCTGGAAGGAATTTCCGCACATCAACAAGATAATTTTGAGAACAGATTGGCATAAGAAGTGTGCGAATGACAGCACTCTAGACTATTTCATGGATTATCCAGCTCTGGATATGCAGTTGGCGGACTGGCTGGTTGAGAAAGGTATAGCAAGCATAGGTTTGGAGAGTCCTTCTATAAGTGCGACAGATCACATGAGGATACATAGACGCTTATTATCAGCCAATGTCGTAATACTGGAGAGTCTTGTCAATGTCGCATCGATCAAAAACCAGATTGCCGAGATCCACTGTGTCCCACTCAACATTCCTGGAATAGACGGCTGCCCAGTCAGAGCATATGCCATCGAACGGTGAGACATCTCAAGTGGTATAATATGTAATAA
>CAZSLR010000129.1:0-5790 GCA_964607635.1 uncultured Oscillospiraceae bacterium | reverse complement strand
TAGACATCGACCTGAGTAAGCGTGCTGCTGTTGCACGAAAAACTCAGATCAAATTAATACAGTTAACATCGAGCTCATAGGTCGCGTCCTTGCGCTCAACGATGATCGAAACACGGCCCCTCAGCTCTCCATTCTCACTAATTTTGCTAAGCAGTTCCCTGGTCGGATTGATCGCGAACGGATTGCCCACCATATCAAGCATAGTATAGTCACCGGCTGTATCACCATACGCGAAGCAAGTATTAAGATCCAAATCATACTTATCAGCCATCTCGAGCACCGCAGCTCGTTTGCTGCGCGAATCCCACATAGGAATGATATGACCACTATAGAAGCCGTCATCGCCGACCTCGTAAACAGTCGCCTTGTAGTCATCCATTTTATAGCGCTCAGCCATCTCACGCACCAGTTCGATCGGCGATCCCGAAATCGCGATGACCTTGTGCCCCTGCTTCTGATGCCAGCGCAGCTTATCACGTGTATAGGTGTAAACACGCTCGTAGTTCTGCTCAACAACCTTACGGGCAATATGGCTGATCAGCTTGGGGTCTGTATTCTTGACTGTATCGAGATAAACATCGACCATTTTCTGCAAATAATGATCGTAATCACCAACACGCCTGTTCCATCTGGTAAAAGCCGGCTTGACCTCAAATTGCCATTTGGTTTCATCGATCAGCTCATATCTGACCATCTTGCGGAAAAGCTCACTGATCAGGCCCTCCCGGGTGATCGTACCGTCAACATCGAAAAACGCCGCGCATCTTGTTCTGGATGTCAATGCTCTTCACCTCCTGCGATATGGTCAATATAGCACTACTTATGCCAGTATAACATTCTCCTCAAGAACTTCGAGCACCTTCTGATTAACTACGATCATCTTCATGTACGGCAATCCTGCGTTTTCGATCATAGATGTGTAATCCTCTTCAGAGTACTCATTGATGAAATAATCCTTAACGTCATCATCTGACAAATTGATCTTTGCATCCTCAGCGATCGCCTGAATGATCAGATAGAATTTTGCCATCTCTTCATTCTGCTCTCTGTTAGTGGACAGAAGCTCCTCTGTGTCAGCAACCTGCAAGTAGGTCTGCACAAATTCATCAAGTCCTACACCGTAGGATGCGGCATAGCCCTGGTAGTAATCCAGCATGGATTCTTCCTGGAACTCGATCAGGCTCTCAGGAACACTCGAAACTGTGCTGGCTTCGATAACATAATCCTGTAGAAACAACGAGATCGCTGATTTCTGCATATCGGACCGAACGCCCTCATTAAGCTCAGCCACGGTTTTCCAATCGTTGGACTCCGCGAAGTTACTGGCAACGAATTCATCATTCAGCTCAGGAAGCTTAGTTTCTACAATATGATTTATTGTAGTAACAAAAACAGCATCCTTGCCATTGAGCTCTTCAACACCATAATCAGCAGGGAATGTGACCTCAACATCGAAGGTCTCACCTGGTTTATGACCTATCAGCTGCTGCAGAAAATCGTCGATATAAATGGTCTTGCCAATAGTAACGACCGTACCGGCACCATTTGTAGTGCCGCCGGCAAACTCAACACCATCAACGCTGCCGACATAATCAATATCTACAGTATCGCCGTCCGCGACAGCTCTGTCCTTGACCTCAACATCCTCAGAATAAGAATTAACCAGCGAATCTATCTGCTGCTTGAGCTCATCATCAGAAATCGCATGTACATCTTCGCCAATCTCGATTTTCTTATAGTCAAACAGAGTGACATAATCAAGGGCTGTTACATCCTTCCAGAAGCCCTTCTCATCGAGTGCGGCACTATAATCAAACTTAACAACATCAGCACTGCCATCATCTGATGCAGGTCCTGTTGTTTCAGTCTGAGATTCTGTTGTTGTGGTTGCAGTCGTTTCATCGCCCTTGTCAGAGCAGCCTGCCATAATTCCTATTGCCAAAGCAATTGTAAGTGTCAGAGCTAATAAGATTTTAATAGATTTCATTTGATCCTCCGGGATTCGTTTATTTATTACTGCCAAGTTAGTCTTATAGCGGTCTTACCCGCCCAATATAAGTCAAAAACATGCTCAGAACAATAATTCTACAGCATTTGGCCTATACAGTACAGCTTATACACCAGAAATATGTTACTGATGTGAAGTCTCCGCCTGACCCAGATAAACATTATAAACCTGACAGCTACAAAACGCCCATCCTTCATGACAAAACGTGATGAATTTGCAGATTATCAATATCGCCTTGACATGCTTTTTTACCGATGTTAGCATCGACTCAGTAAATATCTTTAAATTGGTACAGAGATGCCAGCAAGATCATATTGCAGCGTGCCTTAAACAGCGCATGTCTGTATTCATGTCCTGAAGGACATATCTTGTTCTTGCATTTTTGTGCAGGAATTTTTTTGTGGGTTTTTAAGTTTGTTATCGATTTGAATGGTCGATGATCTCAAACAGGCCTGCATGAGATTTCCAAAAGCACAACAGGAGGATGCAATGAAAGAATTTAAAAACAACCATGTCGATGCGGATTATTCGTTGGAGCAGGTTCCAACAACCGCGAGGAAGGGCTTCTGGCCCATGTTTTTCATCATGCTTGGTTTCACCTTCTTCTCAGCCAGCATGAGCGTTGGTGCCAAACTCGGCAACGGCCTCGATTTAGGTGGTTTCATCTGGTCGACAGTTATCGGTGGTATCATTCTGGGAGCCTATACAGGCATACTGGCTTATGTCGGCAGCTCAACCGGCCTCACCCTCGATCTGCTTGCCCGTAGATCATTCGGCAAGTATGGCTCATATCTGCCTTCAGCCCTGATCAGCTTCACCCAGATCGGCTGGTTCGGTGTAGGTGTCGCGATGTTCGCGATTCCGGCAGCTGAGCTGCTGAACATCAGACCTGAGATTCTAGTCGTAATCGCCGGTATCTGTATGACAGCCTCAGCCTATTTCGGTATCAAAGGTCTCGAGATCATCAGCTACATAGCTGTTCCTCTGATTGCCATACTCGGCATCTACTCAATGGTTACTGCTGTTGGCGATGGCGGCGGACTATCAGCGATCTTCGCAGAGAACGCGGGTTCTATAACAGTATTCGCCGGTACAGGCATGGTTATCGGTTCATTTGTCAGCGGCGGTACCGCGACTCCTAACTTCATACGATTCGCGAAAAACAGTAAGATCGCCGTCATAACAACAGTTATCGCCTTCTTCCTCGGCAACACACTAATGTTTGCCTTCGGAGCAGTGGGCGGGGCTTTTACCGGTCATGATGATATCTTCTATGTACTGATCGCGCAGGGACTGGCTGTTCCGGCACTGATCGTGCTTGGCGCCAATATCTGGACAACAAATGATAACGCACTCTATACCTCAGGCCTTGGCCTCTCTAACATCACCAAGATACGCAAGCGCCCGATGGTTCTGATCGCAGGCTTCGTCGGCACAGTAACAGCGATCTGGCTCTATAATAATTTCGTCAGCTGGCTGGCTCTGCTGAACGCGACACTGCCGCCGGTTGGTGCTATTATCGCACTCGATTTCTTCCTGCATCGTGCTGAATACAAGACGGCAGCCGATGTCAGCCGCAAGTTCAACTGGGGAGCTATCATCGGCGTAATTGCTGGTGCCGCAGTCGGCAACCTGGCAAAATTCGGCATCGCCGCAATCAACGCAATGGCAGCAGCGATCGTCTGCTACCTGATAGCTGAGTTTGTCAGTAAGCGTGCTTCTGTTTCTGCTGTGGTAGCAGCTCCCGCAACCGATGCTGAATAACCTGACCAGTTGATTTAGTGGTAAAATCTGAATAGAAGTTTAGTTTAAAAATGATCGATGCTGCAGCTTCTCATGGGGTTGCAGCATTGACTGCAATTATGAGAAAACGGAGACTCGATACTATGCTTATTAAGAACCTATATATTGAAAATGCCGTAGAATGCTCTGACATCAGAATTCAGGATGGCCTGATAACGGAGATCGGATCGGGTCTGATGCCTGTTCCCGGTGAAGAAGTCGTCGATTACAGCGGTAAACTCGCGCTGCCGCCTTTTATCGAGTCTCATGTTCATCTTGATACCTGCCTGACCGCAGGTGAGCCTGACTGGAACCGGAGCGGCACGCTGTTTGAGGGAATCGATCTCTGGAGCGAGCGCAAGAAGACACTGACCAAGGCAGACGTCAAGGAGCGTGTTGGCCGCGCTGTCCGCATGCAGGCAGCAAATGGTGTACAGCATGTCCGTACTCATGTCGATGTCACTGACCCACAGCTGGTGGCACTCGAGGCCATGCTTGAACTGAGAGAAGAACTCAGAGAGCTGATAAACATCCAGGTCGTCGCCTTTCCCCAGGAGGGGATCATGAGCTTCCCGAACGGCCGCGAGCTGATGGAAAACGCGATCAAGATGGGCGCAGATGCTGTCGGCGCTATCCCGCATTTTGAGTTTACGCGCGAATATAGTGTTGAGTCGCTCAACTTCGCGGTCGACCTCGCCTGCCGCTACGATAAGCTGGTAGATGTCCATTGTGACGAGATCGATGACGAAGCCTCACGCGGACTGGAAACGCTCGCAGCCAGAGCCTATGAAGCAGGTATCGGCGAGCGCGTTACCGCCAGTCACACGACAGCGATGCACTCATATAATAATGCCTATGTGGTCAGGCTGATGCGCCTGCTTAAGATGAGCGGCATTAATTTTGTGTCCAACCCTCTGGTCAATACTCATCTGCAAGGACGCATGGATACTTATCCTAAGCGCCGCGGCATCACACGGGTAAAAGAACTGACCGAGGCAGGTCTTAACGTATCCTTCGGCCATGATGATATTTTCGATCCCTGGTATCCGCTCGGCAATGGCAATATGCGCGATGTCGTTTTCATGGGACTGCATGTCTGCCAGATGATGGGCTATGAAGAAATCATGGGCTCATACAAATTTGTAACAAACAATGCCGCAAGAACGCTTAATTTAGGCGATTCCTACGGCATTGGCGTTGGTAAGCCAGCGAGCTTCGTCGTGCTTGACGCGGTCAATTATTATGACGCGCTTAACTACAACTCTCCTGTTCTTGGTTCTTATAAGCAAGGCAAGCTGATCGCACAGACCAGTCCCGGCAAACGCCAGGTCATGCTTTGATCTCTTTTTGAACAGAACGTCTGTTGAGCACAAGTCCGATCAGAAGCAGCACGGGGAAAACGATTGCGGTCAGGATGCCCTTCTTAAGATCGTTATCAAAAACGCTCGACATCATACCGACCAGTGTTGGCCCGGCGGCACAGCCGACATCGCCGGCCAGCGCCAGAAAAGCGAACATCATAGTGCCGCCCAGAGGTATATTGCGGGCGGCAGTACTGAAGCTGCCCGGCCACATGATGCCGACCGACAGACCGCAGATCGCACAACCGATCAGGCTGACAAAAGGCCACGGCGACAGTGAGATCACGAGGTAGCTGCCGAAACAGACCAGCCCGCTCAACGCCATAAAACGCTGCAGCTTGATCTTCTCGCCGTACTGGCCGTAAAACAAACGCGAAACACCCATCATGACCGCGAACATCATCGGTCCCGTCAGATCGCCTATAGCTTTATCAACACCAAGACCCATCTCGGCAAAAGCCGACGCCCATTGGCTTACGGCTTGTTCACTTGCTCCAGCCGCGATCATCATCAGAACCATGATCCAGAAAACTTTGTTAGCAAGCAGCTGTTTAAGTGAGAAGCTGCGTTCATGATGATCGATCACGTGGCGAATCGGAACTCTAGAGAAGAAGAAAGTATTTACCAGCGGCACCAGTG
>CAZSLR010000128.1:0-5922 GCA_964607635.1 uncultured Oscillospiraceae bacterium | reverse complement strand
GCTAAACAGTCTTGCTTTCTAAATAGGGAGAAAAAGTATATATGATGGTGCTCATGGGATATAATAGGAACAGATAATTTGTTTTGCAGGATGTCTGCAAGTTCAAAATGAACATTAAAACGGAGATATTTTATGTATGGAAATATTTCTTCCGAATTATCATAATTGTATTGTGAATATAACCGTTTCCTTGATGAATTACTTCGGGGCAAATAGTCATAACGACAGCAATAAGATCATTGATGATTGTCTGAAGCAGGATTATAAAAATATAATCTTACTTACTCTTGATGGCATGGGCAACAATTTCGTCAACAAAAACATGATTGAGATGTCTTTTATTCGCGAACATCTCAGAGGCACTATCACCTCAGTCTATCCCTGCACGACAACTGCAGCGACAACAAGTATAAATACCGGTCTTAATCCTTCTGAGCATGGATGGCTTGGTTGGAATTCCTGGTTCAAAGAATATGGGGCAATAGTTGACCTGTTCCTTGATCGCGATAGTTTATCAGGAGCTGCTATTACCCCATCACCCGCTAAGAAGTATCTATCTGCACCTTCAGCTTTTTGTCTTATTCAAAAGCAGGTTGGCAATAAGCTTAATTGCAGGAGTGTGATGCCTCCTTTTGCCGTTGATGGTGTTAACAGCTTCGAAGCAATGGCAGCAAGAATATTGAAATACTGTCAGGAGCCTGGCAAGCAGCTTATAAACGCATATTGGTATGAGCCTGACACATTGATGCATAAGCTTGGTCCAGACAATGAAACCGTAATTGAAGAAATTCATAGAATCGACGGTGTAATTAACAATTTATACGATCAGCTTAAGGATACTCTTATGGTTATCACAGCCGATCACGGACAGACGAATATCATCGAGGAATTATTTCTCGATGATATTCCAGAGCTAATGAACTGCCTCATTTTGCCGCCATCACTTGAGAACAGAGCAGCTTCATTCTTCGTCAAGCCAGAACGCAAACATGATTTCGAGCAAATTTTTTTGGATACTTTTCAAGATGACTATCTGCTCATGACTCGTCAACAGGTTTATAGCACGGAACTATTTGGCCCTGGCAGGTACCATCCCAAGATCGATGATTTTCTAGGGGATTATCTGGCATGTGCCACGGGTAATAAAATGCTGAGATTCATTGGCTCTCACGATCGCGAGAGATATTATTTCAAAGGTCATCATGCAGGTCTGACTGAAGATGAAATGATCGTACCGCTGATCGTAGCAGCCTGCTGATGCTGAAGCAGGCTATTCGAGCATTTGTTGTTTATGTTTCCTCTGAGACAGCAAGCCTGTTAGTAGTTATGATAAATTTATCATATGATTTGAGTTATAAGCTCACAGAACCTGATAAATTAATTAACACATAGAAAGGTTGTGATCATTTTCTTTAGTATAATTGGATGGATCATTCTGGGAGCTCTAGCCGGTTGGATCGGCAGCAAGTTCACTGGCAATGATAAAAATATGGGAGCCCTCGCAAATATCATAGTAGGCATTATTGGTGCGTTTATAGGTGGATTTATTTTTAGCGCAATTGGAGGCAGTGGATTCACAGGCTTCAACTTGTGGAGCCTGTTTGTTTCAATAATCGGTTCAGTAGTTTTGCTGACAGTAATTAATCTTATTCGCAAATAACAAAATCATAACAGATCAGGCTTATGAGAGTTGCTGATTTCTGCCTCAAATTCATTGGGCGTTAGTCCTGTTATCTGTTTAAACACCTTAAAAAAGTATGTGTAGTTCTGGAAGCCGCAGGCCGAGGCAATATCCTTGATCCTGCGGCCTCCGTCTTTTATCATTTTACAGGCATTCTCAATTCTATAGGCAGTAACATATTCTGAGAAGCCTTTGCCAGTTTCGTCCTTGAACGATCTGCTTAAATATGAGTTGCTCACACCGGCAAAATCAGCAGCATTCCCTAACGATATCTGATCCTTGTAGTTACTGTGAATAAACTGAAGTGCTCTTGAAACGACGGGTGTATATCTCTCATGCAGGCCATGTAATCGCAAAAACGCTATCGTCTCCTTATATTTCTCAATTATCCAATCCTTAAGATCATCAACAGTATCGAACCTGTTTATTCTCTCATATGCGTCTAATGGATCATACGAATTATTATCAGTTATTACATTCATATCTCTTACACTTCTTCCAAGCAAGTGAATTAATTCTATACATATGATCTTAAAGGATTTGTTGCTCGCTCTTTGCTCATACAACTTCAAGAAGTATTGATTAAGAGCGTTCTCTGCAGCTACCGCGTCTGCCATTTGCAGTGATGCATTCAGAAGCTTCTCAACCTCGACATCGAGGGTAATACTCTCTTGCTGCTCCATCCATGAATTGCTGTCACTTTGCTCTGCATAACGAATACTGCCGGAGCCATCATAGAAATGCTCATCCATAAGTGCCCTAAGCTGTCTGTAGCTTGATTTCATACCCTCAAGCCCAATGTAGGGCTTGCCGGCACTGAAACTGGTGCTTATATTAAGATAGCGTTTTATACTCATGCTGATTCTGCTGATAATAGCCTTCTGCCTATCAATTTGAGACATAACGCTTCTCTGTCCACCAGATGAAACAAATATTACAAATGTGCGTTCATCGAATTTGTAAATAGACGAGTTGCCATACTCCTTCAATATTTCTGAAGAGATAGAGATTACTGATGAAACAATTGTATTTAGCTTATTGTCATCGCTGTTTTGCTTAATGCGCCAGTACTGATCTATCAGCATTAAAATGATAGACCCGCTATTTATAGGCAAGTTGAGTTCAAGTGATTCCATTTGAGTTCTTGCGCTTTGATCACCATCTGAAAGCTGCCCTTCAAGCAATTCATTAATAAAACGAAGCCTGAGCGCGTCACGGTGCTCTTCGATCTGATCCTCGAGCCTGGCACTTATAGCTACAGCCTTTTCTTCCTTGATAACCTCTTGAGCGGCTGATTCCAATGCTGCCAGAAGTGTCTCAGCTGTCAAACTATGCTTCAGCAGATAGTCAACGGCACCACCCCGCATAGATTTACGTAAATAGTCGTAATCATCATACCCGCTAAGTCCAATTGCTTTTATCCGCGGATATAATTCTGAAACCTCCTCAATGAGATCAGCACCATTCATAACTGGCATATTCATATCAACAATTATTATATCCGGTTGTTTGTTGGCCATTTTATCAAGAGCTGCTTTACCGTTGGCTGCTTCAGCAATGATTTCGTAGCCTTGATGGCGCCAATTGATTATATCCTTCAAGCCAGTTCGAAATGGGGCTTCATCATCTATCAGCATTATCTTCAGCATTATCCGGTGTTATCTCCTTATTGTTGCATATAGCTGGAATTCTTATTTCGCAGGTAGTGAATAGTTCAGGCACACTGTTAATTGTTAGTCCATAGCCATCACCAAAATTCAATTTGATCCGCTCTCTGACATTACTAATGCCAATCCCATTGAAAGCGCTAACTACATTTCCGCCTTCGACCTCAGCAAGCCGACCCTGGTCCATCCCTGCACCATTATCAGTTACCTGTAGTCTTATTATGTTATTTTCCAGCATACCCTTTATGACCAATGTTCCTTGGCCATCCTGCATAGCGATGCCATGAACCAGGGCATTCTCAACCAGCGGCTGCAGCAGTAGTCTTGGAATCATAAAATTTAGAACTAAAGGATCGATATCAAATACCGACTTAAATTTGTCAAAATATCTGTACTCCTGAATTCTCAGGAAGCAACGAATATTATCGAGTTCTTCTTCTATCGTGATCATATCATTTTTTGCACCAATAGTCGCATTAATCAGTTGTATTAGAGAGCCTATAAGATCATCTACATTATTATTACCTTGCAAAGAGGCCATCCAACGGGCGGTATTCAAGGTATTGGATAAAAAATGCGGATTGATCTGAGCCTGCAAAGCTTTCAACTCAGCAACTCGCTTTTGTTTTTCTTTGTCGGTTACATTAATAACAAGACGATTGATCTCATCCATCATCTCATTAAAGTTAGATGATACCTCTTCGACCTCTCTCAGAGCATTGAGCTTAACCTCAACAGTCAAATTACCTCTTCTTGCCTCATGCATACCATATATAACTTTTTTGAGCGGATTTGCTATTATGTAGGCAAAAAATGACGAAAGAGCGATCATAACAACCACAATAAGCATCATTAGTAATATGATCTTGATTGTTGTGCTATTTAATTCCGAGTTAATATATTCCTCTGGAAGTAATCCTGTGAAGTAAAGATCGAAGCCTGGCAGCTTATTGGCAAATACAAGATAATTTTTATTGCCGTTATTCCAGACTGGAATCGCGTTATCTGTTGATTCTCCTCGCGAAGCCTCAGCTGCCTCAATAATAGCTTGCGATAGTCGACTGTCCAGTTGATCACCACTGCTGACGAACTCATCTCTGGCTGCATAAACCAATCCACTACTGTTGGTGATGAAGCTATGTGATCCGTTCCCTATATCAACGTCCTTGGCGATGCTGTTTAAATAGCGTTCACTTATCCTGATCATTAATACACCCTTAACCTCACCGCGATAGAGCGTTTTTATTGATCTGGCAAGCATAACAGCCTGTGTATTACCAGAAGGCTTGACCATATCAAACCAAAGATTAGGTTGATGGTCCTCTTCTCGAATAGGCATTAGAAATGTGGCACCATTTTCACTGACCGCAGCATCATATAGTCTTTGCTGAACCATTATTTTCAGAGAAAACGGCAAACCATAATTACCATAAATGATCGTCTGTTGCTGTGAAGGATGAAGCAGCGTCACTATGAAGTCTTCATTTTGTCTGGCAACCTTGATGCCAGAATCCTGCCTAATACTAGTCAAAAGCTGATTCCTGCTCCAATCATTTACCGGCAGCGGGTCATGCATATACTCCTGAACCCTGTCTGAGTAAGCTGTTTCGATACTGTAAGCCTCAATATCAGCCAGTTTACTGCCGATGCTCTCAGCAGTCAGATCCGTAATCTGATTAGAATAATTACTGATCCTCTCCTTCATCGTTTCAGCTGACTGATTGTAAAAATATAACCCAACTATAAGTGTCGGTACAACTGATACAAAAACGAAAAGCAAGGTCAGAAGCGAACGAATGCTTACTCGCTTCTGACCATGCCTCGTAAGCAGATTCCACATCTGCGAAAGAGTGTTTCTACAAGATTTTATTAGTCGATACACTTAAATCTCATCACATTCCAGGACATAGCCGGAACAACTACCTCTATTGGGTCGTCACCGGCTGGCTTTATGATCTCAGCCTCTGCTGGAACAACCTTGAATGGGTCGTCAAAGGTATTTTTAGCATATATATCATCATGATGCAATACCGTACGACCAATCATCTCAACCTTGCCAAAAGATCGAAGATCAATTGTAATTTCTTGTGCTTCTGCCTGGTCAGCATTGACAACAAAGAGTATGATCTCTCCGTTTGCCTCATCATAAGAGGCTGCAGTCTGAACTGTGTCAGCTATACCATAACGCTCTGACTCAAATTTTTCGCAATGTGTCAGAAGCTTCAGCGCCTTACCTCTGGCAAGATTAGAAACATCACGGAATGGATAGAATGTAGTCTGACGCAGAGCCCTGCCGCCCTTCTCAGTCATAATTGGGGCAATAACGTTAACGAGCTGAGCCAGACAAGCCATCTTGACGCGATCTGAGTGATTAAGCAGCGTGCACATCATAGATCCAAATACCAGTGCGTCAAGCATTGAGTATTGGTCTTCAATCAGTGTCGGAGCAACTTCATATCCATGTTCCTTCTGATCTTTCTGATACCAGACATTCCACTCGTCGAAGCTTAACATGAGCTTCTTTTTGCTGCGACGCAGAGCCTTAACATAGTCACAGATAGATGTGACTGTCTT
>CAZSLR010000127.1:0-5979 GCA_964607635.1 uncultured Oscillospiraceae bacterium | reverse complement strand
CTTATCCATGACCAGGATCAAATCCGAATCCAAAATAGTTGACAGTCTATGAGCGATCACGAAGCTGGTTCTTCCATCCATCAGTTTACGGAACGCTCGCTGAATCTTCTTCTCAGTATAAGTATCAACGTTGGAGGTAGCCTCGTCAAGAATCAGGATCGGCGGGTCGGCCAGCATGGTTCTGGCGATACAGATAAGCTGCTTCTGACCGGCGGATAAACGATCGCTGTCGGCATCGATCAGCGTATCGTAGCCATCTGGCAAACGTGAGATGAAGCTATGCGCACCCGCCGAACGCGCTGCCGCTTGAATTTCATCACCTGTCGCGTCTACCCTGGCAAAAGAAATGTTCTCACTAATTGTCCCGGCGAAGAGCCAACTATCCTGAAGCACCATACCGAAGGAACGACGCAGGCTGCTCCTTGACACATTATAGATCGATTGATCATCAATTCTGATGTCACCGCTATCAATATCATAGAATCGCAGCAGCAGATTGATAAGCGTAGTTTTACCGGCTCCGGTAGGACCAGCAACAGCTACCTGACTGCCTGCAGGCACATTAAGATTGAGACCGCGTATTAAATTTTGTCCTTCATAGTATGAAAAATCTACATCATTCATTACAAACGAGCCGCCCTGCACCTGCATAGTCGGAGTCTGATCGTTATCCTGCTTCTCAGTTTCAGTCCGCAGCAAACTGAATATTCTGCCGGCACCGGCAAGTGCTGACTGCAGCTGTGCCGCGACTGATGTGATATCATTAACCGGACGCGAAAACTGCATACTGTAGCCAAGCAAACTGGCAACATTACCCGTACTGAGAGCACCAGCAGCAGCGAGTATTCCAGATACTGCGGCAACCAGAATGTACGCACTGGCATTAATCAGGCGGGTAACCGGATTACTAAGTGACGAATAGAACTGAGCCTTCTTACCATAGGTGTAAAGCTCCTGATTTAGGGCTTTCAGCTTAGCGGCGAAATCAGCTCTGGCGTCGAAGCTGTGAATCAGCTCCAGTTGACCGGCTGCTTCTTCGGCGGCCTGCCTCAGCTCAGCATTTTTCGCTGATTCCAGCTGATATTGTCGACGGGCCGCAGCAGCGATTCTGCCAGACACGAAAAAAGACAAAGGTGTTAAGACCAGCACGATAACAGTTACGCCAGCATGCAGTCTAAGCATCAGGACAAGAGTTCCGAACAGCGTCACCATACCGCCAAAAGCCTGTGACAGGCCTGATAGCAAACCTTCTGAGACCGCGTTCAGATCATGAGTCAGCAAACTGGCCACATTGGCAGATTCTCTCTTATCGATCTCGCTGAGCGGCATTTTATTGACATGCTCAGCCAGCTCAGTACGTAGCTGTTGTGTAACTCCCGCGGCAATCCTTACAGTTGTATTAAGGAGCAGCTTTTGCAGCACGCTGCCGACCATAGCTGTCATCAAAAATAACACAAGCAACCTGAGCAAACCATTCCAATCGACAATGCCGGGACCGGCCATTTTATCTATAGCAAGTCCTGTAAGCCAGGGTGCTAGCAAAACAAAGCCATTACCAACAACAGCCGCGAGGATTACCAGTGCAAGTAAACTCTTGAAGGAACGAACCCGCTCCCAAAGCTGACTAAGTACACTTCCATCTGATTCATTATGGAGAAACTTTTTACCGGTCATACAGTACGTCCCTCCTGTTGCCTGGTATCAAGCTGAGAATGATAAAGATCACGGTACATCTGAGAACTGCTCATAAGCTCATCATGATTACCCTGAGCAATCAGCTGACCGTCGTCCAGAAGCAAAATACTATCGGCATCGCGAATGTTAGCGATCCTCTGAGAAATTATGATCCACATTGACTTGTTGAGCTGCGGATCAGACATTACGGCTCTGCGCAGTGCCAGGTCAGTCGCATAATCAAGAGCACTCGTGCTGTCATCAAAAATAATAATCGACGGCGCTCCGAGCAACGCTCTGGCGATCGCCAACCTCTGACGCTGACCACCAGAGAAGTTGCGTCCGCCTCTGGTAACCTGAGTCTTAAGTCCATCTTCCTTTGCGCGGACAAAGTCCTCAGCCTGTGCCAATCTAAGTACATGCCATAACTCTTCTTCGGCATATTCATTACGGCCCAGACGTAGATTTTCCTCAATCGTGCCGGTTACCAGCGCAGGATTTTGCGGTACATAGCCGATCAGCCCTGTTAATTCAGACTCATTCATGCTTGTCAGCTCCTGACCGCCCAGGCTGATCCGACCATGTTTGATGCTATAGAGTCTTAGCAGAATTTTTGCTATAGTACTCTTGCCGGAGCCGGCCGGTCCTATAAGACCGTTGACTGTACCTGGTTTCAAGCTGAAGCTTAAGCCCTGAAAAAGCAGACCTGAGCTGGACGGATACGAAAAATCGACCTGATCAAAAACTATTCCTGCAGGATCTAAGTCCAAATTGCCGGCAGATGAATCAGTGGCAGATACTGCCACATCGGATTTACCAGTAGTATCAGCCGCAAGAACTTCCTCAACTCTGCCTGCGGCAGACCAGGATCTTGAATATAGCATGACCAGATTGGCAACTACGATCAGAGCTTGTAGAATTTGCGTCAGGTAATTGATCAACGCTATCAGCTGACCCTGGCTCATTCTGGCATTATCAATACGCCAGCCACCGAATCCGAGCACAGCCAAAATCGCGATATTCAAGAGAAACAGCGTCATTGGATTAAGCCAGGCTGTAAGCTTGCCAGCCTGCTCGATCAGACTGGTCAGTCGTGAATTGGCAGCGAAGAATTTTTCCGAACGAAGCTGCTGTCTGTCAAACGCTCTGATCACACGCATACCTACCAGATTCTCCTGCATGATCGAGCTCAGCTCGTCCTGTCTGACCAGAGTACTGCGATGCAGTGGCACTGATTTTGACATGATCAAGTATAGAATCCAAATGAACACTGGAATAATAAATACAAAAATAAAAGCCAGCTGCCAGTCAATCAACAATGCCATAACTAAAGCACCAATACTGAGAAAAGGAGCTCGGACCACTAGTCTTATCAGCATGGCAACCGCCTGCTGCAGAGTTGACGTATCAACGATGAGTCTATTAGAAAGTGATTGCGCACCGAAGCGGTCAGCAGTTTCAACCGGTAAATGCAAAATACGCTCGGCCAACATATTTCTCAAATCAGTACCATAACCCTGTGCGGCCAGCGAGGCGGTATACTGACAGATCAGCGCGCTCAGCAGACCGGCCGCAGCTAGTCCAAAAGCCAGTAACCCTCGACGCCAGATGAAGTCTGTATCCCCTGTCGCAATTCCCTGATCTATGATCTGAGCGATAATAAGCGGCACCAGAAGCTCAAGCACAGCTTCAGTCAGCTTAAAAAATGGTCCCACCACGAGATGGATTCTATAAGGTTTTAGTAGTTTTACTGTTCTTCCAAATTTCATGCTTCCGTTTGCTGCTCCTTCTGTCCACTGAAGCTTATCTTGCGATCGAATCCAACATGAATAGCATCAGTCGGGCAGACAGCCGCACATTCGCCACAGCGTATACAATCAGGACCGTTGGCATCAAGTGGTACCGGAACGGCCATCGGACACTGACGTGTGCAGCGGCCACAGCTTATACACTTGTCCTGATCAACCTGAACACGATAGAGACTGATCCGGTTAAACAGACCGTAGATCGCGCCAAGCGGGCAGACATAACGGCAAAACGGTCTCATTGTCAGCACAGACGCGACAATAGTTATTATTAACAGCAGACTCTTCCAGCCGAAGAGAAATCCGGCCAGCCGTCTTAAGCCTTCATTGACTCCGAGTAGTGGCCAACCGGCCATCAGAGTACCAGAAGGACAAACGACCTTACAGAACCAGGGAGATCCATAGACACCACCGATCGTACCGATCAGCGGCAGCGCGATTACGAAGACAGCAAGAAAAACAAGAGGCATTCGCCGCAGTACATTATGAATTTTTTTGTTACTCTCCGGCTTGAATTTGCGGCCTGGTATCTTATGGAGCCACTCCTGTATCAGTCCGAAGGGACAGAGCCAGGCGCAGATAAAACGGCCGAAGATCCCCCCAAGTAATATCAGGAAGCCCAGTACATAAAATGATATACGCTGATGCGGATCAGCGATCGAGCTCTGAAGCGAACCGAGAGGGCATGCACCAAGCGCCCCGGGACAGGAATAACAATTCAATCCCGGCAAACACACCTGCTTAATCGGCCCTTGATATATTTCTCCGCGCACAAATCCAGGCAAATAAGCATTGCCGGCAAGCAGCGCGATATTCTGAACAATTTTCCTCTTGATTTTATGTTTTGCTATCCTGCTCTTAGCCAATACCTATACACTCCAAACATATAGTCGCTGCCTTGCGGAATACTGCAGCAGTCTCATCACGGAAGATACCGAAGAATATAAACAAAACAGCCGCTGCCAGTATGATCCAGCGAAGCATACCAACCTCCATCGACAGTCGGCCCGCATCTACCTGTGGTTTAGCCCGCACAGCAGTATTGGCAGCTTCTGTCTGAGCAGGACTTTTGCCATTGTTTTCAGAAATCACGCCACTACCTCCTGAAAAATTATGATCTGCTCTTATGTTATCATAAAAAATAGTGCGACAGTTTAAATACTGCCGCACCTGATCAACTAAGATTTCAATATTATTCCTACTTATCGTCATAGTAGTATCTGCATGCAAAAATATCTACTTAATCTGATTGTCGATCATCGCACGCAGATCATTCTGCAGGCTGTCCGCATAGCCCATCGACGCATCGACCACACTTCCATCCTTCACAACTGCAAAAGTCGGGATCGACTGAATGCGATAGGCTGAGGCGATTGCTGGCTGTTCATCAATATTGACCTTGACTATATAAGCCTTGCCATCATACTCCTCTGCCAAGGTCTCAACAAAAGGTTCAGCAAGCTTACAGGGGCCGCACCATTCCGCCCAAAAATCTATAAACACAGGTCTGTCAGTTTCTATGAGAAAATCATCGAGCACGGCTATAGATTTTTTCTCAACATTTCCACTGGACACGTCAAGGAGAACAGCCTGCCCGTTAACAACCTCCTCTTCCTTGTCACCACCTGGTCCCCAGGCAACGATCAGGGCAACAGCGGCACCAATCAGAAGCAATACCGCCAGGATAATTCCTGCTATCTTAAATTTCTTACTATAATCAACCATTATAAAACCTCCGGCCAAGCTTTTGTTCTAAAGGAGTATAACAGCTTGTCGGAGGTCTTACTGTGATGCAAGTCACATTTACTTTGATTCATAGCAATGCGAATCAGGTCATGTTTTCCTGATAAACGGCATTTGTTCAATTAGTACTTACGTTTAATCTTTTTAGAGGTCGTTTTCTCAAACTCAGCGGTTCTGAGAGTGAAGCGCTTGACATATTTATAGGTAGCAAGTGAATGATTGACTTCTTTTACCACTTTGTCCACTTCTGCTCTAACCTCTTCAGAGTCGAGCGCGACGTCACCAAGCAGTTCCTTGACCTTCTCCTCATTCGGGAATATCTCAGCTACTATCAGGGTATCCTTGCCGCCCTCGTCTGCAACACCTGATACCAGAACCTCTGCGATCAGATCGTTTTGCAGCAGCAGGAATTCGATCTCCTCAGGGTAAATGTTCTTACCGTTATTGGTAACGATAACATTCTTCTTGCGGCCGGTTATGATGACAAAATTGTCCTTATCCAGATAACCAAGATCGCCAGTATGGAAATAACCTTCGCTATCAATAGCGGCAGCGGTCGCTTCCTCATCCTCATAGTAGCCCAGCATGATATTCGGGCCCTTGCCGATGATCTCGCCGATACCATTCTCATCAACATCAATGATCTTAACATCGACGCCGGGAAGGGGCAGACCGGCTGATTCATTCTTGTAGAACTTATCTCTGTTAAGTGCGAGAATCGGAGCGCATTCTGTCAGTCCATAGCCTTGTACACAAT